>JBHLRV010000125.1:0-5204 GCA_048882205.1 Candidatus Thorarchaeota archaeon
CATGAAACTTGATTGATGGCTCATAGGTTTCAACAAATCTGGTGACACCGGTTATGTATGTGTTCAGTCCCGCCTCAGCAATGTCGTCTACAATGTCTGGTTCATTACCTCCTCCAGCCACAAGAGCAACCTTCTGATTGGCAATCTCCTCTGTACCATATCTCCATGTCTTCACTACATGACCGACACGAGCCTTGACACTTTCAGACAAATCGGAAATGGTTGCCTTATCGGTCTTGCCAATAACTCCAACATAGACTCCGAAGTACTCGAAGAAGTCCTGCTCGTACCCTATTCCAAGCGCCCTGGCAAGGGAAACAGTCGTGCTATATGGTCCATTCTTGTCCAGCGGAACGTGAAGAGTAAAGAGCGATATCCTCTGGTCTTCGAGTTGGCTCAATAGGTCACGAGGAATGTTTCTGAACGGAAATCCTTCCGCCGCGTTGTCCCAAATCATTGGATGATGTGTGAACAAGAGGATGTCGCGATCTCCCGTCGTAATAATCCGCTCTAGGATTTCTTCGCTAGGGAAGACTGCTGTGTAGACCTTGTGAATCGTTTGCGCATTGTCTAGGGCGAGGCCCATTCGTCGTGACTTGAAGTTCTCTGTAATATGCTCACCCAAATCCAACAAGTCCCAGCCGAATTCGGTGTGGTTCTCAAGGTCAAAATCGTCGTCTAGTCTACGATATAGATTCCGGGCATCCATCTCAATTCTCCTCAAGCAAGCCTACAGTATTTCAACATGGGAGGTTCCTGATATTCTTTATCGGGGAGAGAAGAACGGTCTTTCATCCTCTTATCCTTGCATCCGTTCTTAAGGTCCATGAGGAAGCATTCAGTTTGAGACCCCCATCGAAACCAGACCGTGGAAACGTCATCAATTCGATGCCTATTTATGAGGGTGACTTCCAGCGGGGTATTGCTTTCGACAAATCACGATTCAGTCATTCGGATGAAGACGGAGGATCATTGATTGAGTAACTACAACAAGATCACCGATGAAGTGGTGAAGAAGCTCGTGGCAATATGCGGTGAGGAGTACGTCACGACGAGTGAACCGCTTCGTCACTCATACATGGCCAGGGGCATCATGGGCTTGGAGGCAGTAGTCCCTGAAGCGGTTGTAAGACCGGCCAACGCAGAAGAGGTTTCCAAGATTCTGATGGTGGCTAACGACAATCTGAGCCCTGTTACACCAGCTGCAGGAGGTCTGAGCGGAGGCTTTGCTCTCCCGGCCATTGAGCCCGGCGGGATTCTCATGGACATGACCCGAATGGAGGGCCTAGAGGTCGATGTTGAGAACCGTGTCATGATTGTTGAGCCAGGTCTCAAGTCGGGTGATGCATGGAGAATCTTCAAGACCAAGTATCCAGACTGGGCACCACCAATACCTGACGGTGCTCCGCCAGCCGCAACTGTCCTAGGCGATGCCATAGAGAGAGGCTTCTCGCTTGTGACTGGAGTCTACGGACCCCAATCAGACATGATAATGGGTATGGAGATTGTTCTTCCAACCGGGGAGATGTTCCACACTGGTTCATGGGCGCTTCCCGGTGCCAAGCCATTCTATCGCTGGGGTGTCGGCCCGAACCCAGATGGTCTATTCCTAGGCTCACAGGGCTCGATGGGAATCATCACGAAGTGCGCCATCAAGATGGTGCCACACCCACATTACAAGACAGTCGTCGCATATGGAGGCGAAACCTGGGATGACATCATCAAGCCCGCATGGGAGATATCAAAGCATGAGATGGGCGTTGGCGAACGGACTGTAATGGTGCAAGGCGGCAACTACGAGCTGGTCATGACCCGCTGGCCTAAAACCAAGGTGCCGCTCGATTACGAGTTCTACAAGAAGATTGGCGTAGACAAGAAGTGGATGAATTATGAATGCTGGGCATGGTCAAAGGAGGAGCTTGACTTCACCCTGAAGAAGATTGACGAGGTCTACAAAGACTACGAGGTGAGGCACTCCAGGAAGACTCCTCAACAGGATCTACACCCGAAACAGGTGGCATCGCGGCTCAAGAAGCCGAACAAGATTGCAATCCCATACGCACTCTGGCAGGCCGGATTCTTGTTCATCACGTGGTATTGCCCATGGCTCGAAAGTCCGAAGATGATGGAGGAATACTGTGCTGCCATGGAGAACTATGGCTTCCCGCCCACGATGTGGGTGGCCTCAATCGACCACGCCAGGCAGGCCATTGTGATGCCGATTCTCTGCTTTGACAGCACTGAGCCAGGCATCTATGAAAAGATTCGTGAATTCAATCTTGACACTACAAGGAGTTTCCTAAAGCAAGGATGGCTGAACTATAGACCTGACCCATTCGTTCACGCTCCGGAAACATTCAGCAAGGCGAAAGATTACTACCGAATGTTAGTCAAGTTCAGGAAGGTCCTGGACCCGAACCTGATTCTACATCCAGGTCGTCTAGCAATTCCATGGGAAACTGTAACCGACTTACCCAACCCGTATGAGGACATGGCCTAGGAAGTTGTAGAAGTCATGCATTCTGTCGTGCTTATGACATCCATTGCCTGACAGAATCTGAAACAAGCATCAGCATTGGAGAGCAGACGCTCTATGATGCCCTCAAGCCAATCTGCGTGAAACAATGAATTGACCTGTCCTACAAAAGTGGCAGGATATGCTTCATTTGAACGAAGAACGTCTTTAAGACTACATAGTGACGATATTGCGATTATTGGAACTGGAGGGTCAAATAGATGGTCAGAACCGTTGGAATTGCCACAGGCATGGTGCTTGCCATTCTTCTCATTCAGATTCTTGTCACGTATACACCGGTCCAGGCAAGACAGGAAACTGAGTTGGAAGATACTGGACCGAGGGCCCTCTTGGTCGATGGCGTTTGGGATGCCGGGAGAATCGAGATAACGACGACTGGCTGGAATCATATCGATTTTGGAGCGACATTCACCTCGGCTCCAACGGCGTTGGTTACGATAAGTGACCATAGTGAAGGCAAAGAAAATGACCTCAGGTCATTACATTCGACAAATCGAACCACCACAGGCTTTGATGTATATTCAAGGTATTTGGGCTATGTGAGCTGGGTAGCCTACGGACCTGGCAGTGGAGATGACAAGGTCTATGAACATGGCACACAGAACGTCACGGCAGGAGAATGGACAACAGTTAATCTAACTGCAACATGGAACACGGCACCATCTGTAGTGATATCTCAAATAACAGATGGAGAGGATGCACGTGCAGCATCTGTCAAAGAAGTCACAACGAGTGATTTCAAGGTGTATTCCAAGTACACCCTGAATATTACTTGGATCGCTGTGGGCACAGGCAGTGGTGGCTCAAGTGACCAGATTGAGTACGGAGTACACAGACAACTTGACTTGCGAAACTGGACCGTAGTCAGCTACGACACTCCTTTCACCTTTCTTCCGACAGTATGCACAACACAAGACAATTCCACTGGGAACGAAAATGACTTGAGAGATTCTACGGTCTACCACAGAACGATTTCGAATTTCTCCGTCTATGTGAAATCAGGGGTTTGCGACCTAAACTGGATTGCTATCGGTGATCGTGGAAGTATCACAACAACCACAACTGAAACCAATGGCGCACCTGCAGATTTGACTGGCCTGGTAATTGGAGGAGGCCTAGTTGCCATGTTGGTTGCTGTGGTTCTCCTCATAGGATGGAAGGAAGGTTTATTCGCTAAGGTTACTGGAAGATTGCGGTCCAGTGCAGCGTAGATGCAAGAAACACTCAATGGGTAGCTGGTTGCCTGACACATTGAACAGCCAAAGACCCAGGCTATGTTCTTAGTCTTCGTCATCAGCATGGGTTGGTTCTCTTTGTGAATCTACAGTGAAGTGGAATGAAACACAAAGGCACATCAACTCTAAGGGCTCAGTCTGAGAACGAGGACCATGGTGACACATCAAGTGAGTCTGGTTAATAGAGGTTATGAACGCTTTCTGGCAATGATTCTGACCTAGAGAGAGGCGGATAGAATCAACGAAGTCTTGATATATCGGA
Organism: Candidatus Thorarchaeota archaeon; assembly: GCA_048882205.1. Taxonomy (GTDB): domain Archaea; phylum Asgardarchaeota; class Thorarchaeia; order Thorarchaeales; family Thorarchaeaceae; genus SMTZ1-83. The sequence continues at coordinate 4,034 of JBHLRV010000125.1, forward strand.
TTTGCTGGGGTCAACTTACCAAGTATGGCCTTAGCCTCCCCAGTGGTCACAACATGACGATTGCGGCTAAGCCTCTCTTGTATTCAACACAATAGCACATAACGAAACGTCTATTATAATGCAAACGAAATCGAGGATTGGATTGACATGACAAGTCTAGAAGAGCTGCGCAAAGTCAATGCCCGATGCATTCACTGCCGAGCATGCCAGTATGCCTATTCTGGTGAGCCAGACAAAGAAGGTGAAACGGAGGAGTACACAGGTATGCTGCAGGGCTGTCCTGCGGGCATATACTATGGTTGGGAAGGATACTACAATTCCGGTAAGCAGTGGATGACCAAGGCGTTTCTCGATGGCGAGCTCTCTGCAAGTAGAGAGCTGCTTGAGATTGCGGAGGCATGCACCACGTGTGGAATGTGCGAAACCCAGTGCGAGAACTACATTGAAACCGTCGCAATCACAGAGGCTCTAAGGGCTGCAGTGATCGAGTCAGGTGTGGAACCCCTTGACAAGCACAAGGGCTTCGCTGTGAGGGTGGGCGATGAGGGCCTACGAAATCCGTACAATGAACCCAGAGCAGAGCGGACCAAGTGGTTCAGCGGAGAGGTTGACAAGACCGATGTCAAGGTTGCCTACTTCGTTGGCTGCACGGCTGCATACCGTCAAGAGCAGATTGCAGTACACACTGAAAGCATCCTGAATAAGCTGGGCATTGATTTCACAGTTCTCAGCGATGAAGTCTGTTGCGGATCGCCAATTCTAAGGACAGGGCAGCGGGACGTCTTCAAGGAAGTCATGCAAGAGAACCGCGAGTTGTTCAAGGACTTTGACCTAGTGCTGTTCAGCTGTGCAGGTTGCTACAAGACTTTTCGAAATGACTACCCCACGATGAGCGGCGAGCCATTGCCATTCAAAGTCAGACACGCGGTCGAGTTTGTGTATGACCTCATCGATGCGGGAAAGCTCAAGATTGACAAATCCTATGACAAGAAAGTGACATGGCATGATCCATGTCATAGTATCAGGCACGTTGGCCTAGCAATAGAGAAGGAGATCCTAGAGAAGTCCGACAATTGGTTGCTAGACAGTAGAGCCGGGAAGAAGGCCAAGGCTCTATCATCAACAACGAAGGCATTGTGGGAGTCAACCAGGACGTCGGCAATAACGTGAA
>JBHLRV010000126.1:0-5161 GCA_048882205.1 Candidatus Thorarchaeota archaeon
GGTGCTGTTTGCCGAGAAGAACGGCAATGCTGAAGAAATCGAGATTCGCGTCGCCTAGGACTTCGTTTCATAGTGAGGTTACGCGGGCAGGTAGATCCACTGTCGCATGTCCATTAGACATGGTATACGCTTAATCAGCTTGTTCTTGAGCAGCTTTCTTAGGGCGTACCTTACAGTCCTCGGCGCAAATGACACCTCATCCATGAGCTCCTTTGGAGTCACACCGTTTCTGCCTCGCTTCCGCAGAAGGTCAAGTACAATGCTCTGACTCTTGGTCAGCTTGATGTACTTGAGTTCCTCTGTCAGGCGTTCATTACTCATCAAGGTTCAACCACCCCTTTTTACAGCTCTTTCGCTTTCTAAATTAGGATTTAAGCATGTGTGACTGTGTTGTCACAGATACATTCCCAAGTCCGGTGGACAGTGAGCTCTGAAATGTACTCCACAACGTGGATTCACCGACAGGACTATGTGTCGGATTGCACTGAGAAACAGAGCACTCTGGACACAGGTGATGTAGGGTGAAGCTCGAAGAGAAGATTGGTGGAACGTTACTTGATTCTCTGCACGTGGGAGTTGTCGTGCTTGATGCCCGTGACAATATAGTAATCTTCAACCGAATGGCTGGAGAGCTACTTCAACTAGATCCAGAGAGCAGGATTGGCACATCAGTCCTTCTGTGTCACTCTGAGAAAGCAGAAGCAGGCGTTCTGAAGATGCTTGGGCAGATGAGAAGTGGCGAATTGAGAGAGTACGAGGGGTGGGTAGACTTCGCCGGGAGGATCGTGTACGAGTATCTATATCCGCTATGGGATGAGAATGGCGGATATGCTGGTGCTGTGGCCGAGATTCATGACGGAACCGAAAGGGCAGAGTATCTCAAGAGTAGGGGTGAGTGGAAGGACTTGGACAGCGTTGGAATAGGAGAGAGGGCTCCGCGTAGCCCGCATCCAGAAGTGAAGTGATGACCTGTTTCGGATATGCTTGAAGGGATTCTAAGATTTCAGTCTCGTTTCTCCCGCTCTAGAATTGCAGTTAGACAGCCAATTCCTCCCGCCGCCTTGGTCAGTTCATGGATTTCCACTGTACTGCACTTGATACCCACATCTTCGTAGAAAGATTGAGAAGTGGGGTTGCCTGCAACCATTAGGATTCGACCTGGGCCTATAGTCACAAAGTTCATAGCCATTCCTTTTGCAACCTCCTCCTCATCGGGAGCAAAGACTAGTGAGTACCCTCTTTCGCGCAGGGCATTCATTGCACTGTAGGGAGTTCTGCCGGATCTGCACACCGCTAGGTCCCGCCCTGGGAATCGCAGGTTGCCCATCAAATGCATAGCTCCATGCGGCAGATCTACGTGGATGGCCTCTATGTCCATCTCATGAAGAAGACTGGAAACCTGGGAAGCGCCCTCTCTGTTGGTGCGTAAACCCACACCTATTAGCACCGTTTCCGGATCTATCCACGCTGCATCAGCTCCTTCGAATACTCCAGTCCCCCTGACACTGAGAAGGATTGGAATTCCAAGCTCTGCCAGTCTGCGTGCGACAAATCTCTCTTCACCGGCACGAACAGTTGAGGCAGGACGCGAAAGAATCGCGCCCTCAGGCGTCATGAATAGAAGGTCGGCCATGAACATGAGGTTGGGAGGAGGCGTTTCGGGCGGTTCCACATAGAACACAGATACTCCACCATCTCTATAGGCATCTGCTAAGGCATCATGCTGTTCACAGACCAGATTGTAGTCGGGAACTTCCAGCATCTGAACTCTGTCAGGTTCTGTTATGTCCTCCATCTCTTGGCCTGGGCAATGCAACATGACTGACTTCAATGGAGCCCATTCTGATTCGACTCCGCACTGGCCCCAAACAGTGCCGATTTCATCACGCAGAGACTCCTCCCGTGGTGACCAGCCCACACCCCCATAGGCCGATGCCTTTGATCTTTCAGTCATGCTTCGACAAACCTTCCTTCACGATGATTGTCAGTATCGCAAATACTGCCGACATGCTGTTATCTCTTCTGCAAGGCAGAGAGTGACGGGGTCCATTGAACGCCCTTAGATAGGGACTATTACTCGTGATCATTCTCCATAGAGAGAATTGCCTTTCCAGATGCATTTCATCTCTCTAGGCAGTAGGTGCATACAATCACAAGACAATCTTTAAGATATGATTCAGGCTCGGGCGGCGCGTCGGCGAGCTGAGATTTATGGCCTACTGTGTGATGACACGTGGACCGTGCAGAGGGAAAATGTGCGATTTCTGGGCCAGAGTGAGAATCAGGAAGTGGAACGAAAGTAGGCTAGTTCTTAGTCTTCGAGAGAGCATATCCAGCTGTAGGGATGGTACATTGGAAGACCTTGAGTCTGCCTTTGTTCAGCATTGGATGGATTTTGGAGTCAAGGACTTCAGAAGACTATGCGAAGAGGAGCCGGACCTCTGCTCCAAAATCAAGCAAGTTGAAGAACAGGTTCTCCATATGGTGCCCTAAGTGAAAGAGCTGGAACATTATCTATGGTCTGGATTATCATAGGCCTGAACCATTCCTGGGACAAAGCCTAACGACAGCACAAAGATGCCCAGAAAGCAGTTGTGATTAGTCTGTGTTTCCTTGTCAGTGTCATCTTCTTCTCTCTCACTCCCCTTACGAAATGTCATGACATCCCTCTAGGTTGAATCGTCAGACATCGGATTGCTGCAGATGTTCACGTGATATATGTCTGTTATGCCTCAATCTCTCTATATTTCGGAAACCAGGACTGAATACGGTGAAACCTGTGAGGTTCTTGGACGCAGCAAGTAATGCTTGATGCTTATACCGTGCCAAAAACCTCAGGGACTGCAATCATGTTGCCACGATTCAGAAGCCACTTGGAATCCAAAGAGAGCTTGACTGCTTGCATCTCTTGAATTCCTTTCTCACCATACATGGCCTCCAGGAATGCACGCTTGAGCTTGCCTATTCCGTGCTCAGCTGCAACTGTACCGCCAATCTCTACGGCCCTCTTTGCAAAGAGCATGTAGTTGTCCATGCCTTGATGGACCTCCTCGTTGTTCCGAGGGAGCATGTTTACGTGAAGGTGATTGTCACCAATATGGCCGAAGATGACATATTCCATCCCCTGAGCCTCAAGGGTTTCTCGGTAGAGTTTGAGATAGTCACGTAGAGCCTCATCCGGAACGGCCATGTCTGTGCCAATCTTATGGACCTCGTGGTACTCGGCCTTCCTTTGAGCAATCAGAGCATTGACGGACTCAGGAACGAAGTGGCGAACTGTCTTCATCTTCTTGAGTTCTGACCTGTCCATGCCTGCCCAGCTCGACTCGGAGGAGGTGTGATTCTTGTTGAGAGCTTCTTCAAGACCCATGACCATCGGTTCCATGGTTTCATCTGTGTACGAGAACTCGAAGAAGACTATGGCCTTAGTTTCTGGCGACATTGCTGGAACCTTGATTCCTGAAGCGGCTGCTTTCTCCTTGATCATCTCAATTGCATTCGGACCGAAGTATTCTATGAAGTTCATAGGGACAGGCGAGTCCGGAGCACGGACATCATATACGAAATTGACAGCATCCTCTTCGGTAGGAAAGAATGCCATTACGGTCATAATGTTCTCTGGCATCTTGATGAGACCAAGTTCAACCTCTGTTATGACCCCGAGGATTCCCTCACAACCAATAAAGAGATCAATTAGGTCCATGTCTGGCTTTGCGAACAGTCCAGCTGCATTCTTGGTATCTGGCATCTTGTAGCTAGGGACCGGAACCTCAATAATACTCCCATCAATAAGTGTTATCTCGAACTTCCCGTCTTGTGCGAACACCTTGCCGCGCTCAATTTCAAGGATGTCCCCGTTCATCAATACCACTTGTATTCTACGCACCCAGTCGCGCACCGCTCCATGCCTGAAGGTCCTGGCGCCAGAGGCATTGCACGCCACAATTCCACCCAGCCAAGCACTCATCTCGGTGGGGTCGACTGGAAATGTGAAACCGTCTGACTCTGCAAGGAACTGTGCAAGAGCCTTCTGTTGTTGTGACGTTCCTTTGCCTTCTAGGGAATCAAGGCTCTTCGATGTCACTGCGCTGACCAAGTCTTCTAGCAGCATTCCAGCCTGTGCGCATATGGAGTACAGTCCTTCTTCAGTGCTGAAATCCATGTAGAGTAAATCGGTCATCTTCTCCAGGTTCAGTGTCATGCCGCCGAGGGGGACTGCCGCTCCCGTGAGACCAGTTCTCCCACCCTGAATAGTGACTGGCGTTCCTTCTGCATATGCTTCCTTGAGGATGGCCGCTACTTGTTCCACTGACTCAGGGAATGCTATCTTGTCAGTCTGCCCGTCGAAGGAATGACTCTCGTCGTCGAGGTAGAGAGCATAGGTGTCAGTGATTTCGGCTTGGTCAGTCACAACCTTCATTTCAGAGAGATCCGCATCGGCAGGTGCCAATGCTTTGATTTGATTCGTCATGATGAGTATCACTCTTCGCCTGATGGTCCTAGGCCTGTGGTGTCCTCAATATCAAACATTTGGTATGTTTGGGACCATGTGATAGTGCAGACGTTTTTTAGACCGGGCTGTATTGTCTTTTCCTCACCCATCTGCAGATTATTCCTTGCTCGGTGGTGAAGAGGAATGAGGATTGCGGCCGTTTCCGATCTTCACGTTCATCCAGATCAGGATGATGAGTTCCTTCTTCAGGAGATTCATCATCGTGTTCAAGAGATTTCTCCAGATGTCCTTGTCGTCGCGGGAGACGTGAGCAGCAAGTTGGACATTCTTTCTGATGTCCTATCAAAGCTACACATTCCCAGTGCAGCAAACCTGTTTGTTTCTGGAAACCACGATATCTGGTTCGAAGAGAAGATTGGAATAGGGTCTTTGGAGAAGTATTCTAAACACATAGGGAACGCCTGCAGGGAGAATGGTTTCTTCCATCTTCCTGACGCCGCCTACATCGAGAAGGATATTGCCTTCGTGGGATCACTCGGCTGGTATGACTACTCGTTCAGACGCACTGACTTGGAGATCCCAGATCATGCATACGAGCAGAAGGAGTATAGAGGGAGTGTGTGGTACGACCTGCTCTGCGTCGACTGGGAGTTCACTGACAAGGAGGCCACTGATCTCTTCAACCGGAAGCTTGAGTATGACCTCTCT
>JBHLRV010000127.1:0-5154 GCA_048882205.1 Candidatus Thorarchaeota archaeon
AGCTCGTCAAGCCATTTGTCTATTTCTCGTTGGACCCCAGGCGACAGGTCCTTTGCATGCTTCCTAAGTCGACCCTTCTTCCCTTTGCCGAAGTCATCTGGTCCCAACATGCTCAATGTACTGACACCTATGTGGCCAACTTACCAATTGGTTATGACCCTTCCTCTGATAGCACTACTGAAGAATGGATGACATCGCCATACTTCAATCACGGTCTCCGCGGAGAACCGAATGGATGGTTATGCTATCCTTACGCGCAGACCTTGACCTTAGCATGTGCTGAATAGTGAATCGATTCAGAGATTCCAGAGATATTCTTATATCAGAAGATGAGGGACCGTGCGACTGCATGGGTCGGTGGTCTAGCTTGGCTATGATTCCTGGTTTGGGTCCAGGGGATCGTGAGTTCAAATCTCACCCGGCCCACCACACCTTTGGCTGATAGCTTGTTTTGAGCGAACTGGTCACAATGATGCATGTCATTTGAAAAGGCAGACCTGACTCCAACTAGCAACTCTCAAGACACAGAATGTGTTATGGGATACGAAGCATAGAACGTTGACTCGTTCTAGCTTGTTCAGTTTCACTAGAGTCATATCACGTCAATTGGCCATCTTCCTCCAACAGCTTCAGCAAAGACTTCGGCAAAAGTCGAAATCCTTATCACTGAAACGATGCGAACTAATCTAACCATGGCTATACAGTCATCTATCAGAGAGCGGTTTGCCAGACGCATTGCAGGGGAGATTGCCCTTTCTGACCACCCTGGGCAGACAATGCGTGTGTGGAGAGAGAGATTCAGACTACCACAGATAGAGTTGGCAGACTTCATTGGCATAAGTCCCAGTGTCATCAGTGACTATGAGTCCGGCCGGAGGAAATCGCCCGGCACATCTACTATACGCCGTTTTGTGATGGCACTTCTAGCGTTGGACGAGCGTAACGGTGGCCAGATAATTGCAGCCTATGTGCGGTTGATGGATGTCAGTCTTGTAGATCTAGATATAGTTCTCGCAATGAGGGACTTTCAATCACCTACAACCTTGGCTGATTTTTGTAAGCGGTTGAAATGCACTGTCAAGACTGGCAAGGATCTACTACAGAAAGAGATCTATGGCTACACCTTGGTCGACGTTGAGCGAGCCGTGAAAGAGCTTAGTAGCGAGGCGTTTCTGAAGCTGTTTGGTGCAACCACAGAACGGTGCCTTATATTCACGAAGGCGAATACCGGACGAGCACCCATGATTGCGATAAAATCCCAAGAGTTCAAGCCGACTCTGGTGATTCTACACGGAGTGGGAGAAGTAGACAGGCTCGCCATGGAACTGTCTGAGCAGATGAAGATCCCACTGGCTGTGAGCAAGATAGGGTCCTTGGACGCACTCATTCGAGAGCTTCGCAACGTCAATTCTGACTAGCTGAATATCAGCTTCAGAATGGCCATTCTTGTGACGACGCCGCTATACACCTGGTCGAAGTACTTTGCGTGTGGAGTTGAGTCAATCTCAGATGCAAGCTCGTCTACCCGGGGAAGCGGGTGCAGTATTATTGCATCATCTCTCATTAGACCGAGCTCTTCAGATGTTATTCGGAATTTGCCCTTGACTTCATCGTATTCGTTGATGTCCGGGAAGCGCTCTTTCTGAATCCTTGTCATATAGACTACATCAACGTCCTTAACGGCCGCCTCCACAGTATCAACCTCGGTCACTCGTACACCGGCCTTTTTCATCTCCTCAATTATGGCACGCTTCATTCTCAGAGTAGGTGGTGCCGCCAGTTTGACATCAACGTCGTAATACGCCAGTGCCATCCCGAGAGAATGAACTGTTCTACCGTATCTCAAATCACCAGAGAGTGAAATCGACAGCCCGTCAATCTTCCCCTTCATCTTCTTGATGGAATAAAGGTCAAGCAATGCTTGCGTGGGATGCTCCTCCGACCCACTTCCTGCATTTATTATGGGAATGCTCGAGAACTCTGCAGCCACTCTTGCAGACCCGTCTAGAGGGTGGCGTATCACTATGACGTCTGCATACTTCTCCACAGTTCGAATGGTGTCTGCCAGTGTTTCCCCCTTACCTCCAGCGGATGTTGATATGACGTCAGCAAAACCGAGGACTCGTCCACCAAGTCTGATCATCGCACTTTCAAAGGAAAGACGTGTGCGTGTCGATGGCTCAAAGAAAAGAGTTGCCATAATCTTGTCAGCCAGTTCCCCACTCCTGTTTACTGCAACATCCTCCATCTGCTCAGCTGTTTTCAGAATAAGGTCTATGGTTTCACGATCCAAGTCGTGGATACTGATCAGGTTGCGAAGAATCCCCATCCTTTTTCACCTCGAACTATCTAGAATGCGGGCTCTTCACCATTACTCTTTAAGGTTTCCAGAGTTTCGTCCGTAGTTTCTGGCTATCGAAACCTGTCTTATCTTGAGGCCCGATTCCTTGATGAGCTGAGTAGCCAAGTCATCCTCATAGTCCTCGTTGTAGACTATCTCAACGATTCCTGCATTGATCAATATCTTTGCACAGATGCTACAGGGCTTCGTTGTGCAGTAGACCTTTGCCCCCCTTACACTTACACCGTGGTATGCAGCCTGAATCACTGCATTCTGTTCGGCGTGCAGGCCTCTACAGAGTTCATGTCTTTCACCAGGTTTGACTCCCTGCTTCTCACGCAAACAACCGACATCTTCGCAGTGTGGAAGGCCTTTGGGCGCGCCATTGTAGCCTGTACTCAGAATCTGCCCCTCTTTGACAATCACCGCTCCGACTTGGTTCCTGAGACACGTACTTCTCGATGACACAAGGTCTGCAATCTCGCCAAAGTATACGTCCTTGCTCTTCCTGGCCAAAGAATCTACAGCTCCTTGCCGCTGATGTGTCAGCCTCTCTTAAGAAGGTCGTTGTTAGCCCCAGTATCTGATGCATTTCGTAGTCGAAAGGCGAAAGGTAAAAAGAACAGGTCAACTCCGATGGCATGAATCTCAGACGAAATGGAAGCCCAGCATCATGAGAAAGCGGGATGGAAAGATCATAATATGGCCTGCCTATCTTGACTCAACACTCACCAGAGCTCAGGGACGTCGGATACCCAAGAATCTCGGAGCACCTGATATCTCAGTCAAGATTCTAAAGGAGGCTGCTGACTCGGCAGGTTTTGACTCAGAGGTTGAAGCTGAGAAGGTATACCCGCGTAGCTGGAACCAATCTTCTGGCTACCTAGTTGTTGAAAACCCTGAGAAACACAAGAAGAAGCGTCTACTTCTGATGCTGGCGAAGAGCGTAAGAAGAGTCGTCGCAAAACTTGACTCCGCAAGAAAAGCAGCGGAGAAGAAGAAGAAAGCCAAGAAGAAGAAGAAACGATAGGCCCATGATTCTCGGAGGTCAAGAATTGAAGAGGCTCGGCAAGGTTCTTCATGTATCAAAGAGGGGACTCCTAATCCTCAGGACAGACAAGACACCTCCTATTGGCGAACGCTCTGTCGTCATGAACAAACAGGCCGAGAAGATAGGCACGATTGTCGACGTGTTTGGACCAGTCAATAACCCCTATGTTTCCATAAAGCCACTGAACAAGGAAATCTCCCACAAGCTTGTAGGACAGATATTGTACCTCTACAAGCGCAAAAAGTGATGCTCGCTTCTGTACATTGATGTTCTCCTGAGGACGCGAGCTGCCGAAATTGTGGAGCAGCTTCCGAAATCTAAATATCAATCCGTGCAGAATGTTCGATGTTGCCACGTGTTAATCAAAGGTCATCTCAATGAACGATGTAACGGACCGGATTCTGGAGGCTCTCCGAGCCGTTGGTGAAAACGGTCTGGTCATCGATGAACTGAAGACCGGGCTTGGCATTGATTCAAGGAATCTGGCCAAGAGCATCAAGCGACTCAAGTCCCAGAGGCTAATCAAAGTGCAGAAACAAGAACTGAAAGAGGAAAGATACGTCATCAGAGCTGAATTCAGCGATGAAGCTGAGCCCGGTAGCCTATCAGACATGAACGGTTGCCCCTGCTTCCACTGTTTAAGAATCAGCAAGTGCGGTGTTCGACAGCCTGACTCTCCGGTCAGCTGTAGAAGCCTAGAAGAGTGGATGCTAGGTTCGGAAGCAGCCTAGTCCGTAGTCCTATCTGACTTCTTCAAAGGGCCTGTAGCAAGTAGATAGATCTCCGCACTTGTCTTGCGTGATGCATCAGGCTTGAGAAGTTTCACAGATTGATACTCTTCTTTGACTGACTGGAGGAACTCTTGGAATCCACTACCTTGAAAGACTTTGGTCAACACTATCCCACTTTGCCCAAGCAGTTCGAGTCCGATTCTTAGAGTGGCCTCCACAAGGGACAGCTGTCTTGCGACATCAAGGTCCCAGTTACCTGTGACCTTTGGGGCGCAGTCTGATACCACAAGGTCAACTGATCCTCCAGTCACCTCCCTTATTCTCTCCATGGTCTCGGGACTCAATATGTCCCCTTGAATAAAGGTCGTTCTCTCAACCGCGTGCATCGGCACCAAGTCCACTGCTACTATCTCTACGTCACTATCTAGTTCACGGAGAACTTGGGTCCAGCCTCCCGGACTACTGCAGAGATCAAGTACGCGATCGACACCATCAAGGAGCTTGTGTTTCTTCGCAATCTGTTTGAGCTTGTAGGCACTTCTTGCTCGATATCCTTTGGCCTTCGCTGCTCTATAGTAGTGCTCCTTCTTGCGTGGTTTCTTTGGCTTTCCCATTGGCTACTTCACTCCAGAAAGGTCACTAACTACTCTGCTCAGTTCTCCAATTGATGCACTAGTCCGAATCGCGGTCGGCCTGAAGTGCGTACGCGATGCGCTATGACCAAGCTCTCTAACTCCTTGCATCACTGTATCAGTCTTTGGGGGTGTAAGTCCATAAAGGTCGCATAGGGCGTGGAGGTCCACATATGGGGTTTCGGTCAGCTCAGCCTCCTCCCGCATAAGTGGCAGGAGAGTCGATACCCGTCTATGAAAGTCAGTTTCATCATCGGTCAGCAGCGTCAATGCGGTATCAAGCAGGGAAACATCGAATAGATCACCAGTCCAGAGTGGGCCTGCAATGGTTGGTATCCCACCACAGGTATCTGTTTCATGCGTGAACACATTCCTCTGAGTCAAATCTCTCAACGAAAC
>JBHLRV010000128.1:0-5088 GCA_048882205.1 Candidatus Thorarchaeota archaeon
TTCTTGCGCATCTTGATCTTGATTTCAGAGATTACCCCAAGAATGCCGTAAGACGCATTGAAAAGATAGAGGTCATCGCCGCTGACTTTCACTGCTTCGCCTGTAGGCTTCACAACTGTCAACTCGAGCAGGTTCTCAGGGAGGACTCCGTAGTGAGGAGTGCCAATACCGGCTGCTCCTCCACAGCCCACCCATCCTCCGAGTACGGCAGACTTCGCGCTTGATGGATAGAGACCAAATGTGAAGCCGCTCTTGCCCAACTCAATCTCCAATTCCTCGAATGTTACACCAGGCTCAACGCGAGCAAACATCTCTTGAGAGTTGATCTCCAAGATATTGTCCATCCTCTTGATGTCCAGTGATATTCCACCCCGTGATGGGCTTGAGGATCCCACACAACTGGAGGCTCCGCCTCTCGGTATGACAGGTATTTTGTGAGTCGCCGCAATCTGGACCACTCCCTGGATCTCCTCGGTAGTCTTGACTCTCACCACATAATCGACTAAATACTTGTACTTCCATCGATAGTGGAAATGCGGCAATGCTGCAGGGTCTCCACTGTACACGATTCTCTCAAGCTCCATGTCCGAAACTCGCTCCGGTCCAACAACTTCTGCAAGCTCGCGCATGACAGGATCTTCATAAACCGGTGCTTCTACTTCCGTTTTCTCTTCAGTCACGAGCATCACATCCCAAATCCCACAACGTTGAGATACATTCCAGTGAACCCAAGGATTGTCCAGAGAATCACGGCTGGTAGCCCAAGATTGCACGTCTTCCATCCAGCAAGGTGTGTGATGAAAGCCAGGCTACCCAAGATCATGCTGATTATTCCAAGCCAGATGTGCCAGGAATGTATGAAGATTCCCAAGCGAAGCAAGTCAAACTGAAAGAGATATGCTGGGTTGAGAGCAGTCCAAGCACTGGGACTTGCGGTGATTAGCGCAATCACATTTATTGACGTCAGGATATACGCAAGGCTGAGCATGATGCCATGAGCCCTTGTGAACTTCTCCTCATCATAGTATTCCAGGGCCGTGCCCAAGTACGCGAGTAGAAGCGCCGGGAGTCCCAAATACCATCCGAAGTGCCACTGAGGAGGAGGTGGAGGCGGGGGTTCTGGGAAGTCTCCAACCCTATACGCCAGAACTCCAGTAACGCTCCAGATACCATCCGTATCTAGAGCTACAATCCGATAGGTGACGTAAGTGTCGTCAGGCTGGGCAGATATTGAACCTTGATAGAGTTGACCCACAAGAGTCATCGTGACATTGTTCCAGGTCGAATTGTCTGTGCTGTATTGAAGAGTGACTTCTGTGATTGCAACCCCTGAAGTGACGTTCGCCGTGACAATGACACTCTCCTCTTCCGTAGGTATACCTGGGGTTCCATTTACATCGGTGATTGATGGTCCAGGTCCCACCTGAATCACATTCACTGTTATTGTGGTACTTGTGCCAATGTTTCCGCCGGCCCCGACGGCGTAGAGTTTCAATGTGTATGTGCCGGCTATGACCGGCGCTACAATGCTGTAGTCAACTTCAATCTGAAGGGGGTCTGTGTCCAAGTCAACACCAACATCATCGTCACGTACGAAGCCGCTCGCATCGAGCCCCACATAGGTGAAATCGTTGTTGTCTGACACTCCGGTCGGAAACTTCACAACCAGCGTTGAGGGACCTCCTGTAGCGTCCACCTGAACATTCAGTGGAAAGGTTGCGCCGGGTTCCGTGTCTATGGTGGTTGCTGTATTGATCACTATCGTACTTGGACTACCATGACAGGTAGCGCAGTCGCTCTGATAATCAGCGTTTCCAACAGCAAGTTGGGAAGCTGCAAGAATAAAGAGGGCTCCACACACAACGACAAAGATTCCCACTCGAACTCTAGCTCTCAATGCCTTCACCCTGAGGAGTACTACAAGCATGCCTGTCCGAACAGCGAGAGCTCAGCGCAACTGACCGCCTTTAAAGTCTTACCAGCGTGGCCAACGAAATCGGCGTTTAGAGCCTCTCTAGTTTCAAAATGGGGCGTCAATTCACCAGACTGTTGCGTTCAGAAACCAACGATACCTCTATTGATTTCAAGGAATGTAATGATCACGAAGACTGCGAGGCCTTCAGAATTCCGGGTTCTTCCATCGATAGAACTTGGTACCCCACCAATAGGAGATAACCCTCGGTGTGACTTTGATAGCTATCCTGTTTCCAAGTGGGTAGCCAGCCCCCAGGAAGTTGATGTACTTCTCTAGATAGTCCAGAGTGATCAATTCATCTAGCAGCTCCATCTCGACCATCATTGCTCTGCCCTGTATCATTACTCCTCGATTGTCCCCCGGTGAGACTGCATTTCGCTCGTCCACGGTCACACATACTTTGGTGTTCTTTCTGATATTCGAGATCTTGTGACTGCCCTTTGTCGTAATCATGTAGATTGACTTCGATTCATCGTGCCACAAATAGAACATTGCCGTCAAGTGAGGACTGCATCCTGTTTCTGACGTTCCTAGGTATGAGAAGAAGCAGGACTTCAGAATTCTCAGTGCCTCTTCTGGAATCTCTCTTGTTCTGCTTATGGGTGCCTTGTGTATCTTTGCCAGAAACATCTTTCATACCCTCAAGACTTGTGGCTTCGCCTCTCTCCAATATGTTATCTTCTCGGGTTCTACTCGGACCATGACTCGCGAAACGAAAGGCTTGTTCTGCCAGGCCAATGGCAGATCACTGACCTGAGTGTCGTAGTACTTCATGTAACGTGGGAATTTCTTGGCGAAGAGAGACCTGACCCTGAGCATCCACAGACCGTACAAGTACAGCTTCCATAGACCCATAGGACTGATTTCGCCCAGAATCATTGCATTACCCCTGAGCATCACTGCACGGTTGTTCATTCGATTCTCACGGTCTCTCAGGTCGACCAATACCGCAATCTTCGGATTCTTCTGGATCTTACGGTACTTGGCTGAGGCCAAAGATATGCCGAAGTACAGATACTTCCCATCATAAACAAAGATTACTGGAGTCACATGTGACTGTTCTTTCTCACACAAGGCGACATATGCGAACCTCTCGTGATATAGGATACTCTCAACATCTGGAGGGAACCAGGGAACCGTTTCCATTGCCAGTAAGCTGATTGCTGAAAGGGCAAGCACAGCGCCAAGAAATGCACCGAGTCCATAGAGTAGAAGGGGCGTAATGCTGACCAACGGAAAAAGCAGCACTGCCGAAGCGGCCCAATAGAGGTTCACAGAGTCGAGGTACTTTAGGGTTCGGACTTCAGAATAGGCTGTGTACTTCAGTCCCCTTCTCCTTCTGGCAGCTCGACTTAGCTCAATGGATCTCTTTGCCGCAAAGAAGGTCGTTACTAGAGAGAGCCCAACTCGATAGCAGACATCCCAAGCCAGCACGGCCAGAAGGATTATCAATAGAGGATTTCCAAACCCAGCACCCAGCAGTGGCTCCAGGATTTGGGGGTTCAACAGTAGGTAGCCTGAAACCCCTGCAAAGCACAATACTCCTGCAGCGAACTCATACTTGCGGTCCAACAATAGCCGATTCTTGTAGGCACTTAGAACAAACTGTTCCTCCTCATTTGTGGGGTCTCTCAGTCGTCTCAGCCATGGGATTATGTAGAGACATCCTGCAGACCATACCACTGTGTATAGAATCGCCAAAGTTCCGTATATTGCAGATTCAAGTGGCATCTCGAAGAAGAGGAATGCTGCAATGCCAACTGCCTCAACGAGCAACAGCTGCGCTAGAACGTCGTAGACTGGCGGGAGCCATCGGAAAGGAGGGACCTTCTCCACAATCTCCTCATATATCCACTTGCGGGTGCTGTAACGGCTCACGTCAGTTGTCCCGCGCATTTGATGACGAGAGTCATACCGTCTTATTTGCGTATCGAAACCTACACCTCAGTGGAACTTTGAGGTTGTATCTCGTGAAGATTCTTGACATATTGAAGCAGGTTTCTATCCGTAGATTTCGTCCAGGCCGTCCCAGGTGTAGCCAAGCGCCTCCGCAACAAGCACTGCAAGATCCTTCACAACTTTGCTTGACCCGGTCTGGGGGAGCTGGTCTCTCATGAAGTCCACGCATGACGGGCATGCTGTTGCCACGAGATTCGCGTTTGTCTGCTCAATATCCTGCACCTTAAGCTCATTGATCTTGATTGCAAAGTCAGCGTCTACGGGACGCAATACTCCTCCGGAGCCGCAGCAAAATGAGTTGTTCTTGTTGTGGGGTAGTTCCTCAAACTCAACGCCTGGTAGACTCTCAAGCACCTTTCTTGGCTGCTCGTAGAAGCCTGCGTTTCGTCCGGCGTCACAGCCATCATGAAATGTTACGGGTGCGTCTATCGACTTTGTAAACTCAAGCCTACCTTCATCAATCAGCTCCTCAAACAATTCTGGACCGTAGAGAATCTCAAACGGAGGATCAATCTCAAGAAACTCGTGGTACTCGTGGGCCCACATCTTGTAACAACCGGGACAGTTAGTGACTACTCTCTCGACACCGAGCTCCTCATACTTCTCGATGTTGTGTTCAACGAATTGACGAGCCGTAGAGAAGTCGCCTGTCATTATCATTGGTGCTCCACAACACCATTCATCCTCTCCAAGCAGGGTATATGACTCGCCGGCCTTGTCCATGATTAGGGTCGTGGCTATAGTTGCTTGGATCGATGACCCTCTGAAAGAAGAGGTACATCCAACAAAGAAGGCGGTCTTTGCTTTCTGCCCCATTGTGTCAAGAAGCGCATCCTCATCGGGGTGCCAATAGGACCAACCTTCAATTCTGTCCATTTGAGATTGGCCAAGAATATTGAAGCTCTTGAGTAGCGTGTCCTTGGCCATTTGAAGGGGCTCCGGCCACAATCCTCTCTTCAGGAAGTCCGCCCGAAGCAGCTGATAGACCTTCACAAATGGAATGTCCACTTGGCATATCTCTTCACAACCACCACATAAAGTGCAGCCAAAGACCGCGTCTCTTAGTCCTTCAAGTCCTTCACTGGCTTTTAGCCGGCCCTGCATCAAGGTCCGGGCAATCACCATCTTGTCCTTTCCTGAGTAACTATCCCTAC
>JBHLRV010000129.1:0-5083 GCA_048882205.1 Candidatus Thorarchaeota archaeon
TCTCAACTTCAATGATGGTCGTCCTGCTCAGACGACTACTTGGAAAGTGGAAGATATAACGTTTGCAAACAATGTGTTCATGGCTGACGTCATCATGATCCTATCAATCCTCGTTGGAGTCGCATTTCGGAGGTATCTTCCGGATGACCTGGATCATCTGGTCCGTGCATTGATAATCGGAGCTGTTCTTGGCCTGCTCGGCAACCTTGGTCTAGTCTATCCGTTCTTCATCTCAGTAGATCATGGGCAAGTCACAATTCCAGAAGTGACTCCGTTTGGTTTCTATTTTGTTATGCCTCTCTTCAAACTCTTCACTTTCACTTTGCCTTTTGATGCACCTTATACAATAGGGCCACCATTTGTGACTATTCTCTTTGTCAGTATCAGTCTAGTAGGCGTCTTGATTGGTCATAGGATCGTTTCTGAGAAGGGTGAAGAGAAGCTCTGGCCATCCAATCAGGGAGAAACATGAGGAGGCCCCATCACTATGCCTAGAGTTTGCTAGCCCTTAATGAGAACATCAGGGGCAGGCTATCTTCATTTGATGGTAGAACCCACCTCCTAACACTGCGCTTCTTGAGGAAGGGCAGCGCCTTCCAGGTTGTGAAAGGAAACTCGTTGAAGAAATCTATGCGAAGGCCTGACTCTACTAGCGAGTTGATGATTGTGGAGATGCTGTGATTCCACTCATAGGTCACCATAGTCTTCAGTTTCGTTGAGTCTGCATAGGTGGAACCATTGTCGAATCTCAATGGCTCCTCAGGAGTAAAGTAAGGATACTTGAATCTTAGATCCTGCATACCTTCTTCGTCATCGAACACATATGCAAAAGGATGAAACTCGCGAATATAGAAGAATCCGCCCTTTCTCACGTAGAGGGAAATCACCTTTGCCCATCTCTCAAGATCCGGCAGCCAGGACAAGACACCTCCAGATGTGAAGACGATGTCAAACTCCTCGTCGAGTACATCTGGGAGTTTGTAGATGTCAGATGCAATGAACCTTGCGTTCAGCCCGGTCTGTCTGCTAAGATCCTCCGCTAGGATGACCGCCTTCTCGGAGAAATCCACTCCTGTTGCCTTGGCCCCAAGTCTAGCCCATGACAACGTGTCCATCCCAAAGTGACACATTAGATGGAGCAGGGTCTTACCATCCACATTACCCACTTCTTCCAGTTCTATCGGGTCAAGTGTTTGTTTTCCTTGAAGGAAACCTTTGACATCGTAGAACTCACTCTTCTTGTGGACGTCGACACGGTCATCCCACATCTCGCGGTTTGCCTCCATGAACTCGTCCATAACGAGAAACCTCCTCAGATTGGCGGCAGATTGCAGTCATGGGCCATATAGTCTTAGCGAAACTCCTTTATCTCCCCGATGTGCGCCACAGTTCGACTTGGCAGCATCTATGTTGGAGTGACCAGATATGACCAAGATGATTGAGATACGTTGGCACGGAAGAGGGGGACAGGGCGGAGTCACCTCTGCAGAGTTGTTGGCCAAGGCCGCCTACATTGATGGGTATGAAGGTGTGCAGGCTTTTCCATACTTCGGAGCGGAACGACGAGGAGCTCCAGTAAAGGCATTCACAAGGATTTCCCACTCGCCTATCAACGTTCGAAGCCAAATCTACGAACCTGACATTGTTGCAGTTCTTGATCCAGGAATCATCGATCTAATCGACGTCACTGAGGGCCTCAAGGAGAACGGCAAAGTGATTGTTAACATCGCAAAGAAGCCCTCTAAGCTGGATCTCCAAGGACATGTGTTCACCTATGATGGCACAGGGATAGCACTGAAACACAATCTTCTCGTGGCTGGGCTGCCGGTGGTGAATACAACTATGCTTGGCGCCTTCGCAAAAGCAACAGGCCTTGTTAAACTTGAAACTGTCCAAGGTGTAATCAAAGAGAAGTGGCCTGGCAAGGTTGGGGAGAGAAACGCGCTAGGTGCGAAGGAAGCTTTCGACACATGCACTGATTAGGGAACACAAGGGCGTTGCCTGTTTGAAACGTAGTTTGTTCCAGACACACATGCTCAGGCATACATTCGCTCATAGCCGCGTTGAGATATGCTTGGTTGTTTGCGCCTGATGCCCTCTACCTGCTGGGCCACTTCCTCCATTTTCCGTCTAACTTGCTCAGCGCTCTTCTTCAGCTCATCGACATCGATTCCAATTTTGTAGAGACGGTCAACTGCCTCAAGCAGCTGAATTGCACCCTCAGGGTCCGGCATCACAGGAATCGCGGGTGTGAGCAACGCAAAACCCACCATTTCTCGACATAGGGTTTCAGAGAGGATTGAACCTGCAATACCAGTGATTATCCCTTTCTGTAGGATCTCCATCTTCTCATCCTTCCCTAGCTCTGCAATCTTCTCTTCCTCGGCAGCATAGAGGACTTTTCGGTCATGGGGTATGCCTTGAACAGGAATCCCGTCAAGTACTACTGTTTCTTTAACTCCGATGCTCGCAGCCCAGTCCAAAAGTGCTGAGCTCACAACATAGAGGCCATCTTCAGCAACAGGCAGTTCTGCAGTGACCACGAGCAAGTTCTTCTCCTTTTTCCCGTAGATCCTGAAAGGATGTCGCAGTCTGCCGTCCATGAAGATAGCTGCCGATGGCATATACCTTGACCTGATATGGGCCACCTCCTCCATGTCGAATTGTTCAATCAGTGTATTGGCCGCGATCGTCCCAATAACGCCAGCTGACGGGAAACAACAGACAAGCAAGGGCTTGTCCATCTCAATATCCTTCGTCTGGACAACCTGCGCCTCTGGAGCGCCTAGTACCATTGCATCACACGGCTCACTCATACGCCAACAACCTCGCGGTACCAAGAGTCTCCGTCAATATTAAGCTTCAGATAAACTACATCATCACCATCAAGCGATACTGCCTCTCGGAGGGGCCGCCAATATGTCTTTATCAGTCCGGGTGCTGAGCGGAGAGCTGAGTGCAGTTCACAAGAATGGTGTGTCAGATGAAGTTCCGCACAGAAGGAATCATGCCTCCACCCATCGTGAAACTGATTGAATATGCTCAGAGATACGTTGATTCTCCAGACTTTCTCAACTTGGGTCAGGGCCTTCCCGGTCATATTCCTCCAAATGCGGCACTGAATGCATTGGGGAACCGACTCCTCCACCCCGCTACACACAGATATACACCAGATCAAGGACATTTGGAGTTGAGAGAGGAGCTTGCAATCTATCTGCGGCAGAATTGGAGCATTCAAGCTGACCCAGAGAGTGAAGTGGTGATAACAGCTGGCGCAAATCTTGCATTTGCAGGGGCCATGTTCACAGTTTTGGCACATGGTCAGAATATCATCATGCCTACGCCGTATTACTTCAACTCTGTGATGGGAGTTCGACTCGCAGGGGGTCATGTGAAAGAGGTACTCGTGAACGAGGAATTCCAGCCCGTACCCGAAACAATTGAGGCAGCCATTGATGAGCAGACATGTGCTATATACCTAATATCTCCAAACAACCCTACAGGGGCGGTTTACAAGCGAGAAACTGTCGACGCGATTGTAGACCTATGCATTGATTGCGATCTAGTGCTCATCTCAGATGAAACATACGCAAGGCTCGTGTTTGACGACATATCCCACTATAGCCCACGCTCAAGGGGTGATGCTGCTGACCGAGTGGTATCGCTTGGCAGCTTCTCCAAAGACTTCGGCATGAGCGGGTGGCGTGTCGGTTTCGTTGTTGGTCCATCTGACTTCACGCAGGAGTTTCTTAAGGTACAAGACACCATTACAATCTGCGCACCCACAGCAGGACAGATGCTGGCTTTGGAAGTACTGAAACACAGTCTTGATGCGATTGAGTTGGAAATCGAGCGCATGAGATACTTGAGAGATCTAGCCTATCTACGAATTCGAGAGATTGAAGCGTTCGAAACCAATCGCACGGCAGGGACTTTCTATGTCTTCCCGCGGGTGAAGGGGTGTTCAGACTCTCGTTCGCTTGTTCTTGATATTCTCAAGAAGTCCAAGATGTTGGCACTCCCAGGAAGCATCTTCGGCAACGCTGGCGAGGGCCACATTCGTATCTCAATAGGACCACTAACCCCCGAAGCTGTGGATGAGGCCTTTGACAGACTTGCCAGCTACTTCCAAAACGGCTAGAATGAATGGTATTTCCACCATTCCCATTCAGTGACTATTTCGTTGGCATAATCGCTCCATTCCTCCTGCTTGACACTGATGAATGCGTCTAGAAGTGGAGATCCGATGGCGTCTCGAATCACAGTATTCTTCTTGAGATGACTAATCGCCTCCTGTAGAGAGGTGGGTAGTATCTTGATTCCGGACTTCTTCAGCTGGTTGTCAGTAAGGCTGAAGATATCCTCACTGTGAGGTTCCGGCGGTGATAAGCCGCGATTCACGCCATCCATTCCAGTGGCAATTAAGGCTGAGAAGAGGAGGTAGGGGTTTGTCATGGCATCAGGCGACCTGAACTCGGCAGCAGCTCCTTGAGGGTCTTTGAAGAGAGGGATTCTGACTAGGGCAGTCCGATTCATAAAACCCCAAGTGATGTACACAGGTGCTTCATGGCGAGGAACCATTCTCTTGTATGAATTCACAGTGGGATTTGCCAATGCAGTTAGTGCGGGAGCATGTTCAAGAATCCCTGCGATGAAGTGGCGGGCCGTGTCAGAAAGAAGGTCGCCATCATCCTTTCCAAAAAGATTTCGATCTCCATCCCAAAGCTGTAGATGGCAATGAAGACCGTTTCCAGCGGCGCCTTCGAATGGCTTCGGCATAAATGTCACGTCCATGTCCTGGCTCCTGGCAACGGTTCTGGCAAGGTTCTTGAAGACAAGGATGAAATCGGCCATTCTTCGGGCCTCCTCGTATGCAATCTCAATCTCCTGCTGAGCCTCGCCCACTTCGTGATGGACCACTCTGGGCTTCATCCCCATGCTTTGTATCGCTGTAGCTATCTCCAATAGGACGTCTGATCCTAAACTCTGGGGATACGTGTCCGCATAGCCTGCGCCGTCGATTGGTTCGCCTTCGCCTGTGATGAAATGGAACTCGGGCTCTACTTTCACCCTCAGATGCATG
>JBHLRV010000130.1:0-5079 GCA_048882205.1 Candidatus Thorarchaeota archaeon
CGAACCAGGCAAGGGCCCTGAGATTGTTGAGAACAAAGACAACTACCATGACGGCCGCATCCCGATGAACTGTGATGGCGGCCTGAAGAGCAAGGGTCATCCTCTTGGAGCGACTGGTATCTCCATGACATACGAGATACTCAAACAGATGCGAGGCGAGGCCGAGAAACCATCTCGTCAGATCAAAGATGTACAATATGGTCTGGCACACAATGTTGGTCAGAGCGGTCAGTTCGTCAACGTCTTCATCTTCGAGAGGGGATTCTGATGGCAGAGAAGAAAGAGCTGTATCTGGGATACGCTACTGACAAAGCCATAACACCTTGGTATTCTGAGTGGCTCAGCTACCTCGACCAAGAGAAGGTCATGAAGAGTGTCTGCACATCATGCAAAGCTGAGTTCCTTCCCCCAAGGCAGCATTGTCAGAAATGTCTTAGTCTGACCGAGTTCAAAGAGTTCACTGAGACTGAGGCAAAGTTGGTTTCATTTGTAGTCGTGGACTTTGCGCCTGAGAGTCTATCCTCGAAAGCCCCATACGTGGTGGCCATCGGAGAGTTCCCTTCAGGCTTGAGGCTCACCGCACATATAACGAATCTAATGGGCATGCCTGAGGTCGGAATGCCTCTCAAGCTAGGCTTCGACCACGTAGATGAGAAGAAAATCACTTACAGGTGGCTCGTGTAGCCAAAGAGAAAGCACCATGCCCTCCTTAACTTTATCTTCTAAGAGCTAAACCATGAAGCAGAGGTTTCGAGAACCCTAGCCCATTTTGAGAACAGTGCGACGGTCTTCAAAGTATCCAGGTAGAGCCTAGATGCCGTCGAAGTGTCGCAATCATCAATGCTCTCAAGGGCTGTATCAATCACTTCCATGACGTCTTCGAGCCTTCTCTTTCCATCATTGCGCCTGTAGTCAGAGAACACAATGTACTCCAACTCTTGCTCTTGCCAGGCCTTGAGGAACTTCCTCTGTTCATCTACTGCTGTACTCATATCATAGGAGGTGGCCAATGAGGTCTTCATCGCTCTAAGCGAGTCTTTCCAAACCTCACGTCGAGTTCTAAGATCCAATCTGCTCTCCTCTGACAGTCCGTCATCAGAGACGAGCCTGAACAGCTAAATAAACGTGAGGTAGTCAGCGCGCTATTTGAAGAAAAGAGCGCCATCTCTTGGCGATGAATCACCTATGGGCTCGTACAGTCTAGAGCAATTGCTGGAGAACCTGATTGGAATCGACTAGAGTAGCTGTCTGGATGTTCCTCATGTGATTAAGTGCAAACTTATGGTTGCCCTTCCCTGTGCTTGCAGTGGCATCTGTCACCACGAATACGTTGTATCCTCTTGATGCGGCATCAGCAGATGTATACATCACACAGATGTCTGTCAGGACTCCCATCAGGACTACATTCTCGACCCCTGATTCTCTCAGCGTGAGATCAAGATCCGTCCCGAAGAACCCTGAGTATCTTCTTTTCGGAATTACCCTGTCTCCCTTTTGGGGCGACAAATCGTCAATGACCTGCGCCCCACGAGTCCCAGCAACTGAGTGCTTCGGCCACACTCTGAACTCCTCATCGTCCGGCATATGATTGTCTGTCAGGTAGACGACGCCTACACCTTTCTCTCGGGCAAGGTCAAGTATCTGCTTCTGGACTGGAACCAACATCCTAGCGTCTTTGACTACGAGTGCTCCATCATCCTCAACAAAGTCTACGAGCATATCTATCACGAGGATAGCTGTCTTGTCTGGTTCCAGTCTGTCTAACTTCATTTCTTCATCCTCGCAATCTGTTCAGATACTTTGTCCCTGATTCCTTTTGGAGCCAGTGGTTGGTGCACTCGTGTTCCTTTCTCAATCAACTGAATGGTGGCCTTTTCCATCCTACTCCCACAACCACACTTGGGACTCTTCTCTCCGAGAAGGGTGACTCGATTCTCGTCACAAGCAGGACATTTCCAGACAGTCTTTCTTCCGGAGAACTTTCCTCGCTTTGCAGAGGGAGTCCAGGTATTGTCAACCTGCATCGATACGATGTCCATTGCAAAGTCTATTGCGGGGGAGTTGCTGATTGCGCCTCCCACGCCGAATCCGTCAACACCTGCATCTCGAAGTTCTCTAATCGATTCTGGATTCAGTCCACCGCTTGCATAGATCTTTACGTCATGGAATCCACGAAGATCCAGTTCCCATCGCACTTCTTGGACTATCCTTACGAAATTGCCTCTCCTGCTACTTGTGGTGTCGAGTCTTATACCCTGAAGATTGTCAATGTTTTCAGCGGCTAGGACTGATTCGACAACTTCGTCCAGGTAAGTGTCTGTCAAAGCTATTCTGGGGACGTCCTTTGAAACATGCTTGTCATAGGCTTGCCAAGCTCTCACGTGGTCTCCAGCCGCGATGATCAAAGCATGAGGCATTGTACCTGTGGGTTCCAACCCCAGCATCTCGGCTGCTAGAATGCATGAGATTCCATCACATCCTCCAATGTATGCTGCATACCCAACCTGTGGCGCTATGGCTGGATGAGTGCGTCGTGCCCCGAAAGATAAGAGGGCCTTGTCACCGGCAGCGAGCCTAACATGTGCTGTCTTGGTCACCATTCCTGACGTATGACATAGAAACCCTAACAATGGAGTTTCCAGTGTTGCAAACTCTGTGTACGGGCCTTCGACCGCTAGGACAGGAGTCTTAACCCCTAGTGGGTCTCGCGGTCTGAATACTGTGCCTTCTGTCAGTCCAAAGACGTCAACTTTCTTACCTTCGAAGAGCTTCAGTGCATCATTGACTCCGGCCAATATGCCCCATTCCAGACCCTCCGGCATTCCGGAAACCGTTACCTCTGCGTGCACGAAAGGGTCGATGTTCTCCGCTCTGAGCACATCTACAGCTCTCTTGAAGTAAATGTCAGTGGTTCTGCCTGAGAGGATTTCCTCTTCTGAGGCAATGCGCCATGTTCGATTCATCTCGGACTACCTTGTAGTCACCATTCCACTCTTGGATGAAAAAGAATCCGATTCGCTCGGAGTCCTACCGGGACTCCACGGTTCTAGGCAATTGTTGCCACCTACACGAAGATATCCAAGTTGCGAATGCTTATTACGAAGTCCTAGGCCTCACGAGTCGTCACCAAGGAGGACATAACAGTGTCTGAACAAGATGTGCTATATGCTGTTGCTGATGGCATCGCCACGATAACAATCAATCGTCCAGACAAGTACAATGCTCTCAACACCTCAGTCGTTTCGAAACTGAGAAACATGTTCAAGCAGGCTGAGGAAGATGAGAGTGTAAGAGTAGTGGTCTTGACGGGTACGGGAGAGAAGGCCTTTGCGGCAGGAGCAGACATCAACGAGTTCAAGGGAAAGAACTCGGAGACAATAAGACCGAGAGTTGAGAACGGGCAGGCGCTCTGCAAGTACATTGAAGCAATGTCCAAACCCTCTGTGGCTGCCATAAATGGTTTCGCACTGGGGGGAGGTTGCGAGATCGCTATGGCCTGCGACATCCGCTACGCGTCGGCAAACGCCAAGGTTGGACAGCCGGAGATCAATTTGGGAGTCATTCCCGGGTACGGTGGAACCGTGCGTCTACCCCGACTTGTGGGCCTCGGGATGGCCAAGGAGCTCGTCTTTACTGGGGATCACTTGACGGCAGAGGAAGCGATGCGAATTGGCCTTGTTAACAGGGTGTTCGAGTCGATTGACGCACTGATGGAAGGAACGATGGAACTTGCGGAGAAGCTTGTCCAGAAGCCTGGTGTTGCAATCAAGCTTGCCAAACAGTCGTTGAACAATACCTGGGAGAAGGGCCTTAAAGAGAACCTCTCACTGGAAATGGACGTCTTCACACAGACCTTTGACACAGAGGACATGGTTGAAGGTGTCGATGCGTTTCTATCCAAACGAAAGCCAGAATTCAAGCACAAATAGGAAACAGATCAAGTCTGCCGCTTGGCCACTAACTGGTGATTATCAAGCGTTCTCCATCCAAGTAGATGACGCCCTTTTCACGCAGAATCTCTATGTGCTTCTTAAGCATAGTCTCCTCAAAGAAGTAGATTGCATCATATCGAATTCGAGGATAGATAGTGGGGAGGGAGGCCAGCGTCTGAATTGTGTCGTGGCCTTCTGAGATCCTCGTTAGGATATCTGCCTCTCTCTGATCAAAGACACCGAGAAACCTCTCGAGACGTCCCTGCAGATCATCAGTTACTGGATCCAGCAAGTGACTGCTTATACCGGTCTTTGGAGAGAGTTCAATCACTCTCTTTATTGACTGCTTGAAGTCTGATATGTCACTCACTGCGGTACCATAGAAAGGACCAAAGTCGGTGAGGTCAATATCCACAAGGAAGATTGTGTCGAATCCATTTATACCAAAACAAGTATGGTCCCATGAGTGGCCCGGAAGATGTAAAGGTGACAGCTCGACCTCTCCGCATGTTATAGGTTTCTTGTCCTGATAGTGTCCGGTAATTTCATAGTCCGACGTCACATGAGGCAGCCACCCTTTGAGCCAAGTCCTCCACTTCTCGATGGTGTTCTGGTCAGTGACTCCCCAATAGCTAGCCAATCCTTCGAAAGTCCTAATTCCCTTCTCCGACAGCGGATGACAGATGACTTCACAGCCAGAGAGCTCATGGAAGTATTCTGCGTGTCCTTTGTGGTCAATATGAAAATGGGTCAGTACAATTCTGTCAAGATCCTCCGGCCTATGTCCAAGGTCTCTCATCGTGCTTACAACCTGTTCCCCAGACGAGCCGGCGTCTACAAGGGTGAGAATCTCATCATCAATTAGAAGGGAGTTCGCTTCTGGGAATTGGGCCTTGTTGAGCCCTCGTATGAGATGCACACGCGGCTCCACTTCTATGTGGGCGGAATAGTCTGACATCGAGCCCGTATCGAACTAGCCACTCCTATAACTCTCTCTGTAGGACGATTCATATTGCGCGTTGCAGCTAAGACTCTTCGCTTGTTAGACAGGTCAGGTGAACTACATGAGTCAGCGGGTTTTTGCAGTCTTTGATATTGGCACTACTGGCACGCGGTCGGTTCTCGTTGATGAAGAAGGTCGCGAACT
>JBHLRV010000131.1:0-5069 GCA_048882205.1 Candidatus Thorarchaeota archaeon
ATAGGACCGAAGAGTACCTCTGGGTCAATATCACCTGGGAGCCCAATTCTACACTACTTAGTGATGAGTTCCATCTGAGCTCCTTCACTGGAATGGTGACCTTCAACTGGAGCAGTACATGGTCTGACAACTACCTCTGGTATCACGCCGAAACAGGCGAACGGGTCAATAGTACAGAGATGACCGCCATTCATAACATCATTCTCGACGCCGAAGGCTTCCCGAACCCCGGCTATTGGGGAATCGGCTGGATGTCGCGCAACTTCACCTCAGACGACCTCAAGGCTCAGGCAGAAACTGAAGGATGGGAGTGGTACGGTGATAGTCAGGAATGGAGTTGGATCTGGTGGGAGCTAGACGAGAGCTATTCCGTTGAGGTCAATAACGGCACTTATAGCGATCTAATGGACATCAGCCTTGCATACGAATATGCCGGGATGCTAGCCTGGAATGATACAGACTCGGACAGTCTGCTTGATGTGGATAGGGAAGAGCTCACACACTACTGGATGCCAGCAGATGTTGACTCAGCCACTTTCGTTACACCCGGAGAGAGCTGGGGCAATTCCAATTCGACTGATACTGAGTATCGGGCTGTCAATGAAACTATCAACTTTGGAGTGAGATTCTACAATGTCAGCGGAATGGTGTTCCCATTTGGTGAGAGGTCATATTGGGACTGGTACGATGGGCAATACTACGGATCAGACTTTGCCTCATTTGAAGAGCGCCCATCTTTTGCCGAGGTTGATGAGTTCTCAATCGACGTCCATTTCACCGGTCATGTGAACCAAACAGGACTGAACTACGCCACCGTCAAGTTTGACATGCTTGTCGGCGACTGGTTTGTTGATACACCTGGCGGTGACGATGTCCTGGACGACTACAGTCTGGCTGTTTCGTTCTACAGTGACCTGGCATTGACGACCTCGGGCGGGACTGACTTCCCAGCAACATACTTCGACGAAGCAGGACAGTCAGTCAAGAACGATGAAACGGTAGCATCAAGCAGCTATACTATGGGATCCAACTACTCCGACGTTGCACTGATGACCCTGGGTGGAGAGCCATACAGATGGTCAAGAAACACGTCCATGCCAGCGACAGTGACTGCCCAAACGGTCCCAATATCGACGTTCAACACGATGTACGTGTCTGATGCTGGTGGATCCGCGACGGCATTCAACGTTACTTCGACACAGTTCTACACCTTGATTGCGTTCAACTACTGGGACGGCTTCGAAGTTGAGGTTGATCCTGTGTTTGTAGGATACATCTCTCGCGGTGTCAGTGGCGCTGTCGTGCCTACACCTTTAATGCAGTTCGTTTCCTCTGAGATGGTTGATGTTGACGGGGCAGACAAGCTTCGATTAGAGATTGCTGTCTTCAACATTGATGTATCTGAAATCATTGAAGTCAAGGTCTGGGATTACGACAACAATGTCAACTACACAGCGACTTGGAGCGACAACTCAGGAACATTCATTGCCCACATAGATCGAACGCAGGACGGTCAATATCCCTTCGACTGTGTCATTGTGGTTGTTGACATTCTTGGCAACGAGATTCTTTCGAACCCGCAGCGATTCATCTTTGGAGCTGGAGTGGAACCTCCTCCGCCGCCGCCCACTGCGGGCACTGTGGTCACTACTATGCTCGTGGGAACGGCTGTGATTGTTGTCCTTATACTCTACGGCCTGGTCCGAAGGAGAAGATGATCAGTCAAGGAGCAGGGGGTTTCTGCACTCTCTGCTCTCTCAAGTCTGAACTAGACACTAGATCTAGACGACTCGGATGTACGAAAAACCTATCCCCTCGGACCATCCCCAATCGAAGAAGGCATTAAACATAGAGGGAGTCCACCCCCTCTCTCTTTCTAGGAAAACAGCAACAGTCAGACTGACGCTCAGGCCTCAAGATTCAGAGAACGCTTGAGTTTCCCATGGAAGAACTTTATTCCTGCTAAGTGGGCCTCGTAGGTAGTGTTGAACACATCGTAAGAGATTCCTGTTACGGGAATCGCATTTCGGATGATGATGAAGTTCTTCTTGTCAATTCCAAACGTGATCTCGACAAACGTCGCGTTCGTCTTGAGCAGTTGCTCATACACTTGAGCTCGTTCCTTCTTCTGGATAGGGCTCAAGTCAAAGAGCCGAGTTGTGAGAGTTATCCAATGAGTACCTGGAAAGACCTCGATCTCTTTGGTTTCAGTGGGACCATAGGGATAAAGACTGAAGGTCTTTCGCCCGTGTTCTTCGAAGTTGACCTCTAGTCTCTTCAAATACTCCTTTGCAATGAACCAAGTCGTACTCATGTCTCTCGACTCGTCTTGGGTGTCATTCTCCATGTGCTTGTGTTTCTGCAAGACCCAATGATAACTCCATTGTACAAATCTAGTAAAAGTCTTCGCTTTTCATTCAAGCAGTTGCTGAACCGGAACACCACCTCATTGGAGCGTCCAGAGTCTCTTTATCTTCCCGTCCTCAAACTCTAGTGTCCAATGAAACTCAAGACCTACATAATCGGGATTTGAACACTCCACCACCCGTTCTACGTAAGTCCGAAAGTTGTTGAAGCGCACTTGCTGAGTGATCTCGGTCTTGAGTTTGGTCACCGGAGCAAACATTGTTTCTTGGAAGAACGGTCGAAGATTCTCCTTTCCCTTCACCGTCTTGTTTGAGATCAAATAGGTGAACTCGGCATCTTCTGCCCATGTTTCCATGAACGAATCTAGATCAAGTGAGTGAGATGCCCTCATATGCCTCTCAATAAGATCATCAATCTCGTCGTCCTTCATCATGTTCCCTCAAGATTACGATTGTGGGGGTACCATGATGCAGTGGGTTCAAGATTAATCTGTTCATTTCAGGTGAACAGAAAGAACCTTTCTTCGCTTTTCCAGCCTATGTAATCTGAAAGAGCATGTCGACATAGAGGAGGAAGAGATGAAGGCACGTAGGTCTTATATTCCAGCTTTCAGCATAATCAGTTTCGATCAATCGAAGATAGTAGGCTATCCAATGAGTTTGGGATGGAGGGTTGCTTTCAGTGTGTAATGGAAAACTGCATCTCGTTGTTTCTGGAATCATCACTCTATTGCTATCACCTTGCGTGTTTCTTGCTTCGCCCGTATTCTGCATCGCCAGCCTCTCACCCAACACAATCATTCACAACGGTGTAATCCTTACCATGGAACAATCTCCAGCACAAGTTGAGGCAATAGCAATTCAAGGCGAATCTATCCTCGCTATTGGTAATGAGAGTGATATCCTCTCAATGGCCGGACCAAACACACTCCTAATCGACCTTGAAGGAAGAGCCCTTCTACCAGGCTTCATCGATTCACATGCCCATCATATTGTTAGTGGGCCGTTTAGGGGCCTACCAACGCCAGATGCAGCGATAGATTCTGTACTAAGCTCCGGATGGACGAGCATCTCGGAAATGGTTGTGGATGAAGGGATTTTGGACGAGTTCATAACATTAGATCAGGAGAACCGCCTTCGCGTTCGTGTCAATGCTTATCTCATGATGAGTTCGGAGTTCCAGAAATACAGAGACTTCTATAAAGCCTACCAGCCTGGACAGGAATTCAGTTCAAGGCTGAGGATTGGAGGATTGAAGATTGTTATGGATAGTTGGCCTGATTTCGGCCTCCTTCTCAATCAGACTGAACTGGATGCATTCGTCCAGGAAGCTCATGAAGCAGGTTTCCAGATAGCCATTCATAGCTTGGGCGACACTGCTACAGATACAATCCTGAACTCGTTTGAATCAGTCTTGGGAGGGGAATCGAACGAGCTCTATCGTCACCGCACCGAACATCTTATCCTACTCAGAGATGATCAGATACAGAGAATGAGCAACCTTGGAATCATCGCTTCTCTCCAACTCCCCTGGTTCTGCTCAGATTGGACACAAATTGAAGAATACCCCATCTTGCAGAACCAATCCCACCTCGTAGGAAGATTTAGAGATATTCTTCAAGCAGGAATACCGTCAATCGGAAGCAGTGATTTTCCTTCGTGGGGAATTGTGGGAATTCCGGTGGCATCTACTCCAATTCAAGCGATTTCTATGGCAGTCACTAGGATTGGTGAACTTGGACTCTCACCCACCGACTGGATGTTGAATCAGACTATCAGTGTAGAACAAGCCCTGCGGCTCATAACGATTGACGCGGCCTATGGGACTTTTCAAGAGGACACAAAGGGGAGCATTAAAGTCGGCAAACTTGCAGACTTGGTAATCCTCTCAGACAACCCACTAACGGTTCAGGAAGACAGTCTGGCCGACATAGATGTGCTCTTGACGATGGTTGGCGGGAGGATTGAATACACGAAGAGAGGATCCGGTCTTCCAGAACCTGAGATCATACAGCCGCTTTGGGGGCTCATTCTTATTCCAACACTGGTTTCCATCTATCTCTTCGCAATTGTAGTCTTTGTCGTATTCATGAAGAAGCGCACTAGGATTCAATGAGCCTCATAGGACTGATGAGTCATAGGAATGTAATACCCGAAACTGCTGGATTTGCCGTTATCGCATTGTTCTGAATGTCACTGTTTCAGAATATTACAAGAATGGGAATCAGTACGCTTTTAGTTACCATTTGTAGTAAATATTAGGTGTAAATCGTGGTTGAAACCGTTAAGGGAAGGGCAATCATTGGCCCAGTCATCTTGATGGTCGCTGGGATACTCCCTTTCATTACTGGATTCCTTGTGGCTCTACAAGTCCCTGGTATCGCAGGACCAGGTGATATGTACGGTACATTGGCCCCATTTGCTGTCCAAGCGGCTTTCGGCATTGGTGTCTGTGTTGGGGGCTACATACTCTTGAGAGGGGATGAAATAGGTGGCCAAGGAGCATTGATTGCTGGATTGATTGAATTACTCCTGGCGACGTTCGTTCTCCCACCTCCTCCGAGCTTTATTCCCTACGTATTCTATTTGATGATCTGGGGCGATGTGATACTCATCTTGGTCGGCAGACTTGTCGGCTTAGCCTTAAGAGAAAAGAAAGAACAAGAGGGACCACCAAGAGATACTGATTTCTCTCAGTGAAAC
>JBHLRV010000132.1:0-5055 GCA_048882205.1 Candidatus Thorarchaeota archaeon
CATGTTTATTCTGTCAGGCAGGCGTTGCACTTGGCCTTTCTTTTCTCGTTGAAGAAACCCTCGTTGCTCTTGGCGGAGCAGCCGCTACTGCAGGATCACTTGTACTCGGGGTAGTTGCAGTTTCAACAATCGTTCTGGAGGCACTCGGACCGATGGCAGTCAAGCGTAGTCTCAAACAGGCTGGTGAACTTCCAGAGATTGGAGTATACCTTGAACCTCATGAGATTACAACCATTGCCCGGTGTGGCGTAGACTTCAAGGACTGCAAGGAAATCGAGAAGTTCTGCCGAGACTGTCCACAGCACCCAGATGAAGAACCATCAGAGGCTTTCACTGATTCCGCAAAAGAACAGGACACCACTGAGTGGTTTGCGGACTAGTTATCAGAGTGTTTCACACTCCTCCAACATCATGTCTACGGAAGACTGCATTCGAGAAGACCCGTGGGAGATTCTATGTAGAGTCGTCAAGCAAGATGGTTCATGCGCCGTCGGCCACAAAGTCGGTGACGAAGTACTATTTACTGGCGAGGAAGTGAAGGGGAGGATTTGCATCAGTGTCCTTTACTCAGTGATTCCAAAAGTCTACGCCATGATGTATAATGCTCGTTTCCCATGGCTGGACAATCAGTGTGTTGCCACTCATACGTGTCCAGACGGGTCAAATCCCGTCACCTTTGAACTGGTGAGAATCGACCAAGACTAGTGGCGGCATCCGAAGGAAATCTTCCTCAGTCTTCATAGAGTTCTCTCCTTGAGTCCTCCGCCGAAGAAGTGATTGCGCCATTAGGATGGAGTAGCATCTCAATCTTTGATCACGCTAGAATCGTCCACCAGGAAGATAGGCCATCTAGTCACGATGGGAGATATGCGCTCCAGCCAATTATGTATGACATTACTCCCAGAAGAAACGTGACAACCCAGAGAGTCAATATCAGTATCATTACTGGACGAGTACGTTTCAATAGTTTCAGAGGCATATCCCTTCTGACGAGGAAGACAACCGCCACAATGAACCCGAGAGAAATTGCAATAATACCAAGAGCATCGTGAAGGATCTGATACCAACTGGAGATAGGATCGTCAAACAGACCTTGTGAAGCAAACAACATTGCCCTCATAATCATCCATGGACCCACTGTCACAGCGTGAATCAGGACTACTGAATATACAGCTCGGTGATGCAACCTGAACTCTAGTCTTCGCGCACCGTACAGCCAACCTATCAGAAGAACGATGAGCACGAATGTTTCTGCAATCAATACAGCTGTTGCCACTGGAAATAGCTCTGCTTGCATATGGAATCAACCTACCTCATTTTGTATCAATCTCAGTAACGCTTCCTCGCGTGGTGAAGATGCTTGAGTGAAGAGTTGCCTCTCTGCCTTCATGTGCGGCAACCACTGCTGATGCAATCATCCCCCATGGACAGAATCTAACATTCAAGTTCCTGTAGGCCTCTGAATCGTGAATTCGCGAGTACTCACACTTGTTGGTGGCAATCTTAACTCCTTCCTTCCCCACTGAGGCCCGGGCGTATCCGACAAAACCATGTTCTTTGAGGAAATCCGCAAATCCTTGGAGCTTCTCTTTCAGGGTCACTCTGGGATCCATGAGTCTCTCAGGCAGGTATGCCGACAGAATGTCCGATATGCGAACGAGGACATAGTTCTTGATTGCAGATTCTCCTACTATCTTGATGAACACACTCTCATAGCCGAATATGGCCGCTCTGAGCTTCCAGATGTCTTCCTTTCTCAGCCCTTCAGCTGACCCCCTCTCTCTAGCTGTGCGAACCTTTTCCTTGAAATCATTGAGAAACAGCCGGAGCTCCTGAACAAGCTCCTTGGAATCACTGCGCTCCGAGAATATCTCTGGCAAGAACTCTTGTACAAAATAGACCATTCTTGGCAAGACATGTTCGTCAAGAACATCGGGTCCTATCAGCTCAATCCCTACCGCCTCATATGCATCAAGGATGCCCATGTAGAGAAACACTGCATCCAATGCTCCTGCATCACCACTCCCAGGACCCGACTCGAGTATCGACAAAGGTTTCACCAGCACTCCATTGCGAGAGAGTCTAGACAGTGTTGAGCCCTAAAAATGATTTGCCATGAAGTGTCAATGCTTCAGAATCTCTACAGTTAGGTCGCCTTCCGTATCAGTCCTCTCGAGAATCAGCTCTTTGGTTGGTCCTCCCTTTGTCACAACGTCGAAACTCTGGAAGCTTCGACGTGTCACTGATTTGAAGAATCCGTCGAGGTTGTTCACCAGCGTCGATAAGAAGACACCCCCCACTGATGGCAGCTCATGTCCGTCCTGATGCAGAACAGTACCATCGCTCTTGAGAGTCGCCAATGTTGTAGCCTTTGGACTTGCATTGAGTTCGGCCAACGAATCAGAGGAGGTATGGTAGCACACAGTTGCTGCAGCATCCAATACGTCCACCTTTGAAGTCTTCATAGCACCGCTTGTAACGCTCAAGAGATTGCCGCTCCAACAGGATGCTACTGTATACTCCGGAGACTGGAGAGTGAAGTATGCATACTTGTCTGCAATCTCAAGTCTGGACAACGCTCTGACAAGCGTGGAGTGTGCCAGAAGGAATTCACGCACTTGTTCCTCTCTGAATAGGGGACGTGGTCTTGCAAAACTAGCTATCAATCCCTTCTCCTCGGTTTCAAGCAGAAATGCAAGTGAGATGTCGGTCCGTCCATCAAGTGTTTCGCGGAAGTATGTCTTGAGGTAGTCTGTTCCGAACAGCTGAGCCGAGATCTTCTCAGTCTCGCTTCTCAATTCATTCTTCTCACTGACATCAAGCTGAGCGCCAGTTGTTGGGATCTCGACAGACTTCATGAGTCTCTCAATTCTTTCTAGTGATTCTCTCGCCACCTCCTGATGTGCGCGACGATCAAACACACCCACTATGACGATGCCAGTATCAATACTGGCAGTGAAGAGAATGTACTCGTTCTCAGTCGAGAGTGATTCGACAACTTCGGACCTAGTCTCTCTGCTGAAGTCCCTAATCGCACTCATGAAGCCAGAAGAGAGGACAGCTTGATCACTATCACTAGCTGAACGGTCCTTGGTGTAGTGGAACAGTAGTATACCACTATCTATCACATACACCTCTTTCAGCATGAGTTCAGACCCTTCTGCGCTTCATCTTGAACCTGCCATCTTATGAATGTCGATTGGCCTGAGAGAACCAACACGATTTATCCTTTGTTCTCAAAAGTCGATATGACTTGCCAGAAGCACGAAAATGCGCTACAATTACTCTGGGTCTTCCAATAGAAGTTCTTCTTGATGGTTCTCATCCATATCTTCCATTAGGGTAGCAAATGTTCCCTTCATGTCTTCGAGTACGGCATCCGGCTCGGGACGGTTGCTCATGTAAGTGATATTACGGCCATACCAGCCGCAATCGAGGCAATAATAAGCTGGTTGAAAGGTTCCCAAAAATCCCAGGTCGTGATAGGATGTCAGGTCGATCACTCTTGGGCTCTTGCAATTTGGGCAAATCACGATATCAGCGTCGACACCACGTTTCTTCAGCTCATCAAGTGCCTCTTTCACCATCTTCATTCTCATGAGGTCGCGAAGTTCCTTTCTCGAGAGCTGTCCAGTAGATTGCCTTTCCAAGTCCCAAGCCTCTCTGAGCTCGTCCCCTACAGGGCATATACACATTGTGCTTGCGTCAAGCTTGTACTAGAAGGCTCCGCGCTAGCCAAGGTGCCAATAGATAAATCCGGATGTCTATTAGGCCAGATTGATGAAGATGGACGCAAATCACTTCGTGAGGAGCATTGCTAGACACACGAGGAGCTGGCGTGACGCTGCTGTTGAGAGTCTACGCGAGGCAGGATGTACAGACTTGTCCTACCGACCGACATCTGGCATGTCTGCTTTCGGATGGCTGCTGGCTCATCAGGCTGCAGTCTTTGACTACACTCTCAACATTCTGATCAAGGAAGAATCTCCCAAGAGGCCTGACCTCTTCTCCCTATACACTCCCGGAACTGAAGGGAATTGGGCCGGGACTCCACTGCAAGATATTGAGGAGTACTACGACTCAAGTGAACAAGACTTAGTTGACTGGACAGAGCAAGCGGACGATGAAGAGCTGGAGCGCGTGCTACAGGGAGAAGACATTCCAAAGTTCTTTCAGGGAATGAGAGTCATCGATGTCATTGCCAATGCCTTTGTGCATCTAAACCACCATAATGGTCACCTTAGCGCTATCAAAGGCGATTGGTCTAGTCCAAGTGAGAAGTGACTTCTTAAGCGGAGGCTAGATACTTCAGGAGGGTCTTGCGAATGAGCCGCGTCGAGAAGTGGAGCAGACACATCGATGTGGGTCTAGTCATCATTGCTATAGTCACACTTTCTGTATCCCTGTGGATCTGGGTCATCGCTCTCCCCATCCCGAGAGAAACCGTCTTCTTGGCAGCAACAATCGCACTTGTGATCTCCTTTGTACTTGTCATCAGTGTGGCTGTCCTAGTAGTTCTTAGACTGCAGAGAAGGGTCACCCACCTAGAAGGAATCATCACGACAGATGAAGAGGTCGAAGCAGCCACTGAGGCTGAACCGGCTATACTTGTGACCCTGTCAAACACTGAACGTCGAATAATCAACAAGTTAGAAGAGACTGGCGGAAGAATGACTCAGGATGAACTACGTAGGTCGACCGGCCTGAGCAAGTCCACGCTAAGTGTAGCTCTTTCCAATCTCGAGAGAAAGTCAGTGGTCACTCGTGAAACAAGTGGAAGAACGAAGATCGTGAATCTGATAAGAAAGGTCGAACGCTAGCCTGAAACCGTTATTCTGTGGTCTAGAACGATTTAGAGGCTTATCCGTGCTTATTTAATTCTTTAGAGCCTCCTACGCGGCGTTTGGGTACAGGGACTGAACGGTTCACTGAAAACTCCTATTATTACCTTCTACAAGTTCTATGTCAGCACAGACCAGAGGTTCGTATTCATGCATGTCCCGAAGCTGAAAGTCTTAGCACTAGCAGTCATCGCAAGTATCGCGTTGGTGAGTC
>JBHLRV010000133.1:0-5034 GCA_048882205.1 Candidatus Thorarchaeota archaeon
GCGATGGCCCGTTGAACCTCTTCTGGGAGAAGGTCAACTCGACCAATTGCCTTGATGCGGACCTTGTGTTTGTGAACATCAGGGTTGCCGACTACCTCGTTGAACTTCTCCTTTGCAATGTCCATGATCTCATTGACTTCGTCAGGGTTTCTTCGAAAGTTCTCAATGGAGAATGCATAGAGTGTACAGACTTTGACTCCAGCCTCCCAGAGGATTCTGAGCACTTCCATTACCTTCTGGGCACCCTTGTAGTGTCCAAACCAGGGAACTTCAAGGCCATGCTGTCTGGCATAGCGGCGATTCCCATCAAGAATTATACCAACGTGGCGTGGAGCCTTGTCTTTGTGCAACTGCCTATGTAGGACATATTCGTACAGTCTGTAGACGGGTCCTGCAAGGTTCAAAGCGGCACTTCCTGTTTTAGTCTAGAGCAAATTGCGTCCCTTAATAGCCTTGATGCTAAGACAACACATGCACTACGACTAGATCATCTGGGAAACCTTCTCGGCCGCCCTCTTCATCTCCAGAAAGACCATTCCAAGCTTGGCGCCAGCCGTAGTAGAAACGGTGAGACATGCGTTCAATCCGGCCTGGATTACCAGTAGCCAGCCATCTACACCCTTGATATTGACCTGTTCTAGGTTCCCCTTTCCGAGCTCTATTGCTGCTTTTTCCCCCAGAGTAAGCATTGCAGCAGTCATGGCAGCAACCTTTGCTTCATCCACATCAGTCGGCAGGGCTGAAACAATTGGAAGCCCCTCGACACTCACTATTGCACACGCCTCAACTTCGGGGATGCTCCCCTGTAGTTCGTTGAGAACGCCTTCCAATGTGTCTCCGCGGGTTTCTCCCATTGGCTTCACCTAGTAGATCTCATTTGTACATTCTCTTCAGAATTACTTCCCGGGCTATGGCTTGAAACGCCCTCTTAACTCCTACGCCCTGGACCGCAATGGTTTCGTAGATTGGTACGCTGCCTCCGAGACCTAGCAGGTCGAGCATCTCATCTCGTGACATCCTATTCGGCAAGTCCCGCTTGTTCAACATGACAACTATCGGAATCTCTCGCCCCAATGCATCTCCCAGAAAGAGCTTTAGTTCCTCGAAGCTCTCGGTGTTTTCATCCCTCTGATCGGGTGACGAGTCGGCAACAAACAGTATTCCATCAGTACCCTGAAGCACAACCTTCCTCTGATGCCTGTGGCGCTTTTGACCGGCCACAGTGAAGACGTCGAAGAGAACCCGCCCCCCCGCACTCATAGGGACATAGTCAAAGAATAGAGTACGGTTCGTTTCATCTTCGATAGCAGTGAACTCGCCCTTCTGAAGCCCCTCGACCTTGCCATAGAGCCAGCGAAGTGCAGTTGTTTTGCCTCCTAGGCTCGGTCCATAGAAGACTAATTTGAGATGGATTCTGCCGCGATCGTCCTTTCGAATTGCTGTTCACCTCGCTGCGTCACTGCTCATGCTCGTCAGGTCCCTAGACAGAGGCCCTGCTCAGGGGGCTGATGACTTAGAAGTGTGGTCTCATAAAAGCCTTTGTGGCACAATCGGGGCCGTTTGAGGGAGTCCGCGTTGAAACTAGACTCTCTCGAGCTCAGCCAGAGCGGACTTGAGATCCTCCTCATCAATCTCCTTGTCCTTATCGGACGGAGTGAGGGGTTCGACTGCCAAGAACTTGTCAAGCTCATTGGCTAGCTGCACACCCTGTTTCTTCATGACTAGGCGTATGAGTCCGATATTGACCTCAGCCTCAGACACGACACAGAGTACACCCTTTCCACAGGCTGATGCAAAGATCTTGCCCTCGGAAAACTCTGAGGTCACAATCTCCAGCTCACCAATCTGGAGGTTCTTGCCCTGTTCCTCGCTAGCACAGAACACGGCACTTGCAATCGCACCTATGCTGTCAACATCAACTGGATAATAGGACAGCTTGCTCACGTTGGCAATTGTCAGACCAGTCTTGTCGACTAGGATTACCTTCTTGATTCCTTTGTCCTGCCTTATGATCTCCGTGAGGATTCTGTCGAACGCTTTCGGATCGCTCATGGTTACAACCCCATTCACACTACTTCTACTTGAGGACCACTAATATCAAGCCCTCTTTTTCATCGGGTGCGATGTTTATTTGACCTTGTGTTGTGTCCAGTGTAAGGAACGACAACGCCCCCTCGCGTAGTAGACGCACCGTGTCCAATGCTTTTCCCACGAGAGAGGTTATGATTGCAGCGACATTCTCTGTGGTATCGGGGTCAAGGTCGCTACTCAGGGGCAGACCCTCCATGGTGGTAACGACGACCCCACGGACACCGTCCTGTGTCTTGAGACGGTTGATGATGCCCTTGAGTTTTTCTTGGCTAATCAAGGTAGAATCTCCGCTGCTGTCAAAAGTGCATTTGACAAATCCTAACGCCACAGTTGGGTATTTTAGACTTATGGAGATGTTCTAGGCACAGAATAGCTCGTTTGCGCAATCTTTTGCGCATTTGACCCAAAGAATTGGTGTCAGAAAAAAGAAGTTGAGTGACGCGGCTCTTGGCCGACATCACTCGTGTTTTGGCTATTCTTCATCTTCGTCCTCGTCGAACATCCTCTTCGAGCTTCTCTTCATCTGAGCAAGATTCTCCACTGCAGACATGTCAGCAGCGGCAGAGGGAGCTCGACCCGCAGCAGGAGCGGCTGCCATTCGTGCCTCTTGGACCTCGAGTTCCTCTTCCTCTCTCTCCAGTGCACGATCGGCCTTCTCAAGCATTGATTGGACAGCCTTTGGTGCAGCCTTTGTGCGTGCTTTCATTGCAGACCTGAACGACTCAAGGCGTTTCTTGCCCTTGGCTCTATCACCTCTGACTGCATCCTCACCTGCCTTCTGTGTCACAAAGGTCGCGCCAACGGTCGGGTCCAGAGTCTTCATGATCTCATCTTCCTTGTTCGCCACTCGAAGCTTCGTTGTGACAGCACGGACTCTTCTGGCGCCCTCTTCATCAGTGTAGGCCACTTGGACTTGTATCGGCACTTCCTCCTCCTTGATCTTCTTCTTGGGCTCGATCTCAAAGTAGAGCTCGTGGTCAGCACCTACAACCCCAATCTTGCCCTCACTCTTCTTCGTAAGCTCCTCAAGAACAGCTCTGGAGGCTCCAGAAGCGTCTTTCACCTTGACGCCAGCAGGAGTTATCAGCTTGACTTCGACGTCTCGACCGAGAAGGGAGGCTCCAGCAAGCTCTGACAGGCTTCTGTCTAGCTCATTGGGTGTAACATAGTACATTGTACCGCCTGTGGCCTCTGGCAATAGGCCTAGAGTCTTGAGCTCCATTCCTGCGCCCTCTTCATCAGTGTAGGCCACTTGGACTTGTATCGGCACTTCCTCCTCCTTGATCTTCTTCTTGGGCTCGATCTCAAAGTAGAGCTCGTGGTCAGCACCTACAACCCCAATCTTGCCCTCACTCTTCTTCGTAAGCTCCTCAAGAACAGCTCTGGAGGCTCCAGAAGCGTCTTTCACCTTGACGCCAGCAGGAGTTATCAGCTTGACTTCGACGTCTCGACCGAGAAGGGAGGCTCCAGCAAGCTCTGACAGGCTTCTGTCTAGCTCATTGGGTGTAACATAGTACATTGTACCGCCTGTGGCCTCTGGCAATAGGCCTAGAGTCTTGAGCTCCATTCCTGCGCCAGATGCTATCCCAACCACGTCCAAGGCAGTACCAAGCTTCCTGAAGTCATCTCCGAGGTCCTCATAGAACTTGGCCGCAGGAGTGACCTGGTACCCTTCAAGGGCGCCAATACCCTCATTGGCAAGTCCGTCAGTGAGAAGGACGACACGCCCGACGTCGCGATGTTTAGATATCACATAGGCCATCCCGACTGCGGGACCCAACGCTGTGCCACCCTGGTCTCTCAGGGCAGTCACGTGTTGTTTCAGGTCCTTTGCTTTCTCGCCAACATTGACCATCTTGATCTTGTCCAAAAGACCCTTAGTGGAGTCCTTTATCGCTTCCAGACTGGCAAAGGATTCTCTTGGGAGCTCGATTGGCTCACCTGTTTCTAGATTCCTACAGACAACGGAGCTCTCGAACTCAATAAGACCGAACAGGGTATCAGGGGAATTGGCAGCTAGACTGTCAATAGACGTGCTAAGACTGCGTTTGACAGCGGCTAGGTTCTCACCAGCCATTGACCCTGAAACATCAATTAGTGCCAGAAACGACCGGCCCCCTGTTGAGATGGTTTCAGTGTCGGCCTCTGTTTCTTCTGGCGGCAGCTTCAGTACGAAGTCTGCATCGTCGCCAGCGACAACAATCTCTCCTTCAATCACATTCAGAGTACTACAGAATGGACAGACGAAGTGCTTTCCAACCTTCTCGTCTTCTACGATTTGATCTGTACTGAGAAGAAAGCCATTGCATTTGTGACAAGCTATCGGCTTGCCGACGATCTTTGTGACGTCCCGCGCCAAGTCGCCAAACTCGACACGCAAGACGTAAGGGAGGTCCTTCATGACCTCCTTAGAGGCTGGAAAAGCCTCCGAACTAGTTCTCAGCATAGGCATTCATAATCGACTCCAAAAGTCTTGGCGCTAGGTTCACATTTGAGGTTAAAAACTAAGCTACGAAAAGTGCTCTTGAGCGATGTGTCGGGAAGACCCACCAACAAATAAGATATAAACACATCAAGTACCAGACAGAAGAAGAGGTGCATCGGCATCTTTGGAGGATTTGTCAAAGTGGTTGATCAGAAGAAGATTGAGAAAGTTGTGGCCGACACAATGGCTTCCAACGAGGATTTACAAGGCATTGTGGTGTGTGATGCAAAGGGCAAAGTGATCTTCGGGCATACCATTTCTGGTGGGATCAAACACTCTGATATCGCGAATCTCTCTGTCAAGATTGCTGCCAACTCATCTCAGCTTGCCAGTGGACTTGACAAGGGAGGGCTGAAAGAAGTCACAATCGCCACTGACAATGGTTATATCGCAATTCTAGGGGACGTGAAACTTGTATTAGCAGGGATTGCAGGAGAAGGCGCACGTGAGTCCATGGG
>JBHLRV010000134.1:0-5001 GCA_048882205.1 Candidatus Thorarchaeota archaeon
TTCCCAATCTTCCGGTCCTTCGCCCAGAAGGGAACGAAGCCCCAACTCATGCCGAGTAGATGGACTTCAGGATCCATTATTATTGTTGCTATCTTCTGACTCGGGGCAATGTTGTAGCGTGGAACCACATCGAAGTCGAACTTCTTTACACCGAATCTCTCCTCTACGGCCTTCTTGTGTAGGAGAAAATTGAACCTGCCGCACATCCTGCCAAACAAGGTCTGAGCAGGTAAAAGGATTGAGTTTTGGTGGTGCTTTTCTATGTATTAACTGGAATCAGCTTTATGGCTGTACTTGAGAGCAAGATGTCGATGAGAAACGGTCTTCACATCGGTACATGCGGCTGGTCCTATCCAGAGTGGAAGGACATCTTCTACACATCAAAGACACCAATGCTTCAGCAGTATTTCACATACTTTGATGTTGCGGAGATTAACGCGACGTTCTATGGGCCTCTCAAGCAGTCATTTGTAGAGTATCTTGCTACAAGCATCCCAGATCGTGTATTCTTCACGGCGAAGATACCTCATCGAGTGACACACAACAATCGACTGGACCTCTCGACAGAAGCAGGTGATCTACTGAACGAGTTCTTCTCGAGAATGAAACCGATGCGTTCGCGGCTTGATGCGTTATTGATTCAACTCCCTCCTTGGGACGTAAGCGCGTTTGCGGATGTGGAAACATTCCTCTCAGAGCTTGATCCTGCCTACAGGTACGCACTGGAGTTCAGACACCGGAGCTGGTTGTCACAGAGAGTATGGAGTCTTCTTGAAAAGTATGAAGTCGCTCATGTAATAGTGGATGAGCCACCCCTGCCCATTGACTTGAGAGTTACAACTGACTTTGTATATGTTCGTCTTCATGGGCATGGTTCTAATCCTTGGTACAACTACTGCTTCACCATGAACGAACTTGAAGCGTGGAGGGATCGCCTCCATCAACTGAAGGCTGATAACGAATCAGTATACCTGTTCTTCAACAACCATTTCTATGGCTATGGCCCGACCAACGCACTCCAGATGCTGGGCTTATTGGAAACAATCAACCCACGCCAAAAAGCGAAACTTGAGCGTATGCTGCCGTCGCTATCCACAAGTCAGACCACTCTTGACGAGTTCTGAAGGACGTCGGGTTTTCTTCCTTTTGACTGCCTTCTGACCACAATTCATATGATGCGTCCCCAAACACACTATGAACAATGTGGATCAACCCTGATGAAATCATAAAGAACCTGGATATGAAAG
Organism: Candidatus Thorarchaeota archaeon; assembly: GCA_048882205.1. Classification (GTDB taxonomy): domain Archaea; phylum Asgardarchaeota; class Thorarchaeia; order Thorarchaeales; family Thorarchaeaceae; genus SMTZ1-83. The sequence goes on from JBHLRV010000134.1 coordinate 1,248, forward strand.
GTGTCGAGGTCCGGTTAGCGTATTTTGACGAGGTTGACTCCACCAACCGAGTCGCAAAGTCCTTCATAGATGATGGTGTGAAAGATAGACTCGTGGTCATATCAGCAACTCAAACGGCTGGTCGAGGTCGATTTCTGAGAAGCTGGGTTTCTCCACCGGGAGGGTTGTATACTTCACTGATCGTCAGACCCGTCCTCTCGCCTGCAGATACTCCACTCCTTGGGCTTCTGGCCGGATGTTCGACGGCAGCTGCAGTCCATACGACTTGCTCAGTAGACGTTCACCTAAAGTGGCCAAACGATATCATTGTTGACGATAAGAAGATTGGCGGGATTCTGAGCGAGTCGATAATTGAGGGGGAACAAGTGGTTTCGATAGTACTTGGTATCGGCATAAATGTGAATCTCAGACTGGATGACTATCCCGAAGGTCTGAGAAACGGGATAACCACTATTCTTCACGAAACAGGTCAAGAAACATCAATTGAAGAGCTCGCCGCATCACTACTTGGAGAAACCTATTCAAGAATATCGGAGGTGGAGGCGCGGCAGACATTCTTGTCTGTGCTCTCGGAGTATAAGAGAGTCTGTAATACCCTCGGTCGGCGAGTGATAGTGGAACAGACGGACGTTACTCTAGAAGGGACTGCATTGGACATTGAGGAATCAGGGGCGTTGGTCTTGGAAACAGACGAAGGTATAGAGGTCGTTTCGGCTGGCGACGTCCGACATCTTCGCTCCTAAAGACTCGTTCACGATTCAGCACACCTCAACACATAAGATGGAACATGTGCTCAAACTCATCGGAGCCTAGCCTTGAAACCGACTGTAGTCAAGATTGAGCCAGACATGTTGCGTGAGACTCTGAACAGTCTACTAAAGAGCAAGCGCACAATGGAAGTCCCGACGACCAACCAGTATGAGAGGTTCAGGCTAAAATGCAACAAAGGAACTATTGTAGGATATATGAGCGGAAAGATAGTAGCCACTGGTCAGTCATCTGAAGCTCTTCTCCAGGATACGATTCGAAGAATGGACTTCGTCGATGCCAAACATGGTCTTACCATTGGCTCAGACGAGGCGGGTAAGGGGGAGTGGCTGGGACCTCTGACGGTTTCTGCAGTAGGCCTAACGTCCAATCAAGCTACAGAGTTGAGGGCTCTCGGAGTCATGGACAGCAAAGATGTATCGCCGAACCGGATTGCAGAGTTGGCCCAAGACATCGAGGACCATTGCGAGGCAATGTATACGGTCCTGATTTCGCCTTCGACGTTCAATGACCGTTTTGAAGAGTTGCACAGAGAGGGAAAGGACTTGAATGACTTACTCGCCTGGGCACATGCAAAGGCTATTTCTGAAGTCTACAAACTACTAAAGCCCAGCGAGGATTCGGAATTCAGGGTCGTAGTAGATGAGTTCTCAAGGCTCAAGACTAAGATTCGACTTGACCGCGTACTGGATTTGGACTCTTTCGAACTTGTGCAGAAGCCAAGAGCAGAGGACGTGATCTCAGTCGCAGCTGCTAGTATTATCGCGAAAGACGCGCGTGAGGACTGGATTGAGTCAGCATCAGAGCGGATAGGTATTGACCTTCGATCATTGAACCCCAAAGAAGCTCTGAAACGAGATGACTTGAACCAATTTGCCAAGACGAGTTATCTTCGGAAACGAAACTGACACTGTGTTCCAAGTGTCAGATTCGAAACCTCTGGTCTTTCTTCAGTTACCATGGCAGCTAGATGAATCAGCATGAATATTAGGTTCGTCTGCAGTGCCACAGACGGTCTTCAGATTGAGAGAACGTCCAGTACGGGCACTGGGTCTGCTCGACAAGCTTCTTCCATTATGGATCATACTTGCAATGGCCTTCGGTCTACTGCTCGGATACTTCATTCCAGACATTGCAGACGCGTTGGATTTCTGGAGAATTGACACAGTTTCGTTCCCGATTGCGATTGGACTTCTCTGGATGATGTATCCAGTCCTCGCCAAGGTGAAGTACGAGGAACTCGGGAAGCTGAAGAGTGAGAAGAAGCTGTTTGGCACCTCGTTAGCCTTGAACTGGCTGATTGGGCCAATGTTGATGTTCTCACTGGCGTGGTTGTTCTTGCCTGATCTACCTGACTACAGGGTAGGTCTAATCCTTGTGGGACTAGCAAGATGTATCGCAATGGTTCTAATCTGGAATATGCTTGCTGGAGGCTGTGGTGAAACGTGCGCAGTCTTAGTGGCCATCAATTCCATAATGCAGATTCTGCTCTATAGTGTGGAGGCATGGTTCTATGTTCAGGTCCTCTCGGACTTCATAGTGCCAGGTTCGGGTTCCGCCGTTCCCATCTCAATCATTGATATTGCGCGGAGCGTTCTCATCTTCCTAGGGATTCCACTTCTAGCTGGGATCATTACCAGGGTCACACTTGTCAGAAGAAGAGGAAAGGAATGGTACGACACGAAGTTTGCCCCAAGACTCGGGCCAACTGCACTCATTGGTCTTCTGTTCACGATTGTCGTAATGTTCTCTTACCAAGGCGAGAAAATACTGACACTGCCTCTTGATGTTCTTAGGATATCGATTCCGCTGCTTGTGTATTTCCTGCTCATGTTCTTCGTTTCCTTCGCTGTTTCTTTTGGACTGAGATTCACCTACGACAAGAATGTGACAATCTCGTTCACTGCCGCCAGCAACAACTTCGAACTGGCTATTGCTGTGGCAATCGGCATATTCGGCATTGAGTCGGGGCAGGCATTGGCCGCCGTGGTTGGACCACTGATAGAGGTTCCAGTTCTGATTGGTTTAGTCTATGTTGCGATATGGCTTGGCAAGAAGATGTACAGAAGGTCTGTTGACGAGCTTGTTGCGAAAGCCACATGACTGTCAAGGTGTGGGTCGGGGGAACCACAGATTGAATCTCGCTCCTTTCTCTGGCTCACCTTTCACCCTGTCAGAAACCTCCATGTTGCCTCCATATTTGGCGAGGATTCTTCTTGCTTGGTGGAGGCCCAATCCGCCGTAGCGCCGATCCTGATCAAACAAGGACTCTTTTGTTGCGTCATCAATACCTGTGCCGTTATCTGCAATCGACACTTCGTAGCCTCCCTTTCCTTCCTTCAGAGTCACCCAGATGCGCTTCGTTTCTGCTGGATTGTGAAGGATTGCATTCTCAAGGACATTTGTGAGAAGACGTCCGACATACTCGTCTGCTTTCACACGCGCTTCGTCCACATGATACGCCACTTCAGCAACTACATTGTCATGCCTAAATCTGAGAGCTCCAATGGATGCCACCAGAGCGTCTTTCAATGAGGTTATCTCTAGGGGTGCGCTGAGGAGACCTCTTGTCGCATGAGCTTTGTCAATCAGAGCCTCCGCGGTTTCGACGAGGTCCATAATCCTCTCTATTGCTCCAAAGGCATCAGGTCGAGTTTCATCAAACTGCAAGAGCTCAATCGCCATTTGGATTCCCTGAAGCTTGTTGCGCATATCATGACCCAAGAGATCTAAGTATAGCATTGAAGTTTCAGCGGCAGTCTTGAGTTCAATCTCTGCCCTCTCCCGTTCTCTCTCAGCTGTCAAACGTTCTGTAATGTCGACAATAGTGGCCTGGAGGGCAACGCTGTCCTCGTACTCAATTCTATGCCCCATGGCTTCTACCCAGACCATCCTGCCATCACTTCGAATCACTCTCATTACTATTGGATGATCGAACGGCGGCTCACCGTCAAGAACGCGACTGAAGAGGTCGATTATGGATTCG
>JBHLRV010000135.1:0-4996 GCA_048882205.1 Candidatus Thorarchaeota archaeon
AATGCAGTTGCCTGACATAATGCGACTTGCTAAGGCATACTTTGATGCAGTCGATGCGTTCGCTGAAGGAAAGCCCATTGGCGATGGCATCGGTCCGCTTATTGTGACAAGGTTTGCGAGGGAGTATGGCGCGAGTGCTGACTCTTACGTCCATGAAGTGTCCCGTGAGGTTGGATACTACCCGATAGAGGTCGAGGAACGAACAGTCTATGCTCTTCGTGCCACTGGCCCTGGGGGTACTGTTGGCAAGCCTGGTTTTGCGGTCAAGAAGCTGGTCGAGGAGAACAAGGGTAAGATCTCCAGAATAATCACCGTGGATGCAGCCCTGAAACTCGAGGGAGAGGAGATGGGTCGTGTGTCTGAGGGGACAGGAGCAGCAATAGGCGACCCTGGTCCGGAGAAGCATGCCATCGAGCAGACTGCGACAGACAACGATATTGGCATAGAGGCGATTGTTGTCAAGGAGGACGAGGCTGCCGCAGTCGGTGTGATGGACAAGAAGGTCCTGGATTCAGTTCCGGAAGTGATCCAGAGGATAAGGAATGCAATCTTAAAGAGAACCAAACCTGGTGACAAGATAATACTTGCCGGAATTGGCAATACAATTGGCATAGGACTCTAGGGTGCAAGACATGGGATTAGTAACTAAGATTGTCGGGGCAGTGACTGCCGGTGCAGGGGCAGTGGTCGTGTTCTACGGGATTTCAGATCCACAGTTGTCATGGATCTACTATTTCATCGGACTGATTGTTATGTCAATAGGATTCTCCCTGTTCAGCGCTGGCGGCAGGGGAGCAGAGGAGAGGAAACCACCACCGCCAACTGTGACGGAGATAAGGTGTGACAATCCAGAATGCACTTTCAAGGAGATCAGGGACTTTCAGAAGGGAGACTACATTCTCAAGCCCATCGACGTTCCTTGTCCCAAATGTCAGAGCTCAATGACCATTCACGGTGTCTATGTTGTAAGAGAAGAGCCCGACGAGAAATATGCAATCTAAGGACCTCCGGCCGGTGCACTACTGTTTTACACATCCTTGACAGCAAGTCATTCCCTCAGTGTTGTAACGATTGCACCGTTCTCGCCAACAAAGAGGCTATGCTCGAACTGAGAAACCATGCCATCCTTGCCCTCAATGAGAACTGGGTAGTTTCTGATGGCTCCAGCCCTGAGGAGTGCATTGAGTGCGGTGTTCACATCAACCTTTGATCTGTCAAGCCATCTTGAGGCCCATGGAAGTGTGCTAAACCTTCGACGGGCTGCATCTCGGATCTGAGTCGTTAGGGTGCCAAGCTTCTTCCTGCTGGACATCACATTAGCAAAGATGTAGGAATCTAATCCTGGCTTGATTGTACCATTTCCATCTGTGGCGAAAGGTTCTATTGCAAAGGTTTCACCGAGCTCCATCTTGGGACTTCTTCGGGTTCGGACATTTGGAACGTTCTTTCCGGCATGCAGGTTCCACTGTTTCAGCTGATGACCAGAAAGCTGATGAATTGGTCGCAGACCATGGTCCTTGATTGCCTTCTCTATCGCTGCTCCTACTTCTCCGACATGTACCCCCGGGCGTACTGCGTCAATCGCGGCGTCCAGTCCTGCCTGTGCCGCCGCAACAAATCTCTCAAAGGATCCATCTAGGTCAACTGTTAATGCAGTGTCGGCTATGTGTCCATTCACATGTGCTCCAATGTCGACTTTCACAAGTCCTTTGTCAGGAAACGTCTTTGCGTCTGCGTGAGGGCTTGTATAGTGTGCGGCCTGTTCGTTAACGGACACGTTACACGGGAACGAGATGCCTCCTCCATACTCGAGCGTCTTCTTCTCAGCAAAGGTGCACACTTTGAGTACCTTTACGCCTGGTTTGACCTGCAGAGTCGTTTCTCTCAGGACTCGGGCAGCAATGCGGCCGGCCTTGATGAAATCAGGGTGGGGAGAAGACACAACTACGACCTCAGAATCTCGGCGGCATGCTGTATCTTAAGGAGTTCTATACACGAGCTTGTTCTAGAAAGTCAGTTCTGAAGGTATGTGGCACCGGAGTGAGCAATATAAGTGAAGAAGGCCTACATCATGTCCGAAATACAGCAGATGGAGATGAGAGATGATGAGAGTTACATATCTAGGTCATGCATCGTTCAAGATTGATTGCGGTGAGAGAGTTGTCTTCATAGACCCCTGGTTGAATGGCCCGACCTCACCCATGAAGGTTGATGATGTGGAAAAAGCCGACATCGTACTGGTCACACACGACCACGGAGACCATGGGTATGCTGAGGCAGTGGAGATCTGCAAAAGGACAGGTGCATACTTCACTGCGATGAACGAGCTCGCGATACAAGCAAAGAGTGAAGGAGTTGAAAACGCGCACACACTCAATGTCGGCGGCAGTGTGAACATAGATGATATCACCGTGACCCTTGTTCATGCATTCCACTCATGCGGCAAAGGCGCTCCGACTGGTTTCGTGGTCAAGTTTCCATGCGGGACTGTCTATCATGCAGGTGACACTGGCGTATTCTCGGACATGGGATTGTTCAGCGACATGTACGGAATAGACTTGTTTCTCAGTCCAATAGGGAGCTACTACGTATGTGGACCAAAGGAGGCTGCCTATGCAACAAAGCTCGTGAAGCCAAAGGTGGTAGTCCCAATGCACTATAACACATTTCCTGTGATTGAGCAAGATCCCGAGGAATTCAAGAGGCTCGTGGCAGAGATGGCAGAGGGCGTATCTGTGGAGATCATGGACCCGGGAGAATCCCGTGAGATGAAATTCAAAGACTAATTGTGAGTAGAACTGAGGGTGGCCGATGCCTGTGTCCCATACCACTAACTCCCAGCTTCACAGCATCGGAAATGCATCCGGCTCTGCCGAGTTGTCTCGTGACGGGCATGTTGGCATCGACCCGCCTGTCAATGTACGAGACCTGGGTGGCCCACAGTTCATCTAAGGATAGAATCCTCATCTTGTGAGTCCGTTGTGGCTCGTCCTTTTGGTGTTTGGCAGGCAACCGTCCAGGCTGTTACCCACCCCTTGCGCTACACGTCACAGGCTGCGCCTCGGTGCGCCCTCGTGAATGGGCGATTTCTCCTGAACACCCTGACATTCGAATCAACTGTTATTAGCCTTGTTAATTGGCGCGTAATGCGACCGCCCTGCCTCTGGTCAAAGACTGTACTAGGACAAAGGGGGTACTAGCGACATCTTCAAATACGCTAAAAATGCAGACCTGACCTGTAAGGCGGCACTGAACGGGATTCAGTCGCACTTTACAATCATCATATCATCATATCATAAGAGCTACGGATTCCCTGACTCCAATCTCAAGCGAGTCACCGAGAAACCGTCGCACATGTCTTAGGACACTTATCATTCATCAGATCATCAGAATCACAATATTACTATTGTAGGCCCAAAGGGCAGACTCATAGTCAAACGCAGCGGGTACATTCCTAGTGAAATGTGAAGAGATGGGAAACAAGTCCGAGCGCGTGAAGATCCGCGGACCGGAAGAGTTGCTTCGGAATGGGACGTGGGGATACGTAGCATTACATCATAGGAGATACCATCATTGGGAACAGACTTTGATCAAAGTACTGCAAAATACGTCATAAGGGCAAAGATTGAGGTTGATGGAGTAGTAGACAAACCAGATGTTGTGGGAGCGATATTCGGACAGACAGAGGGCCTCTTGGGTGAGGATCTAGACCTGCGAGAACTACAGCGCACGGGCCGTATCGGCAGAATCCAGATTGTGATAAGATCAGAGGGAGGAAACAGCAAGGGAGAGATTGTGATTCCTGTTTCGCTAAACAAGACGGCAACAGCAATCCTTGCTGCATCCATTGAGACTGTGGACAGAGTTGGGCCATGTACGGCCAACGTCACCCTGGAAAAGGTGGAAGACATTCGAGGTGCAAAGCGTCGAAAGGTCGTGAGTAGAGCAATCAGTATCTTGAAAGGCTGGGAGGAAGAGATCGCACCTGGAACTGGGGAGATCACAACTGCAGTCACGAAGGGGAGAAAGGCAGGTATCACGAAATATGGTCCAGACAATCTACCAGCAGGTCCTGAACTAGTCAGTAGTGATGAGATAGTCATTGTAGAGGGCAGAGCTGACGTGCTCAACTTGATGAAATGCGGCATCAACAATGCAGTTGCTGTAGAGGGAACGCACGTTCCGAAGACGATAAAGGACCTCACCAAGAAGTCGAAGAAGAAGAGAATCATAGCCTTCTTAGACGGAGACAGGGGTGGTGACCTAATCCTGCGTGAATTGATGCAGGTAGCCAGGGTCGACTTCATTGCGAGAGCGCCCGAAGGCAAGGAGGTTGAGGAACTAACTCGAAGGGAGGTAATGAAGGCCCTTCAGACTCAGATTCCAGCTGATCAGGCGCTGGCTCTGGTAAGCGACCGGAAAGCACCTACTGCCAAGAGACGACCAACAAAGAGAGCTAAGAGAGAGGTCAGACCGAGAAGAACTGAGGCTCCAGTTGCACGAAGAAGGTCGCAGGAACCTAGCTACAGGACACGTAGAAGAGAACCTAGCATAACGAAGGAAGACGTGGACAAGACTTACCTTGAAAAGATAGATGAGGTCAGGGAAGCCTTCAAGGCGGTCGTCTTCGATTCCGACAAGAAGGTCATAGTCGAATGTGGCGTTGCCGAGCTTGCAAAGACCCTCGAAGAGTTAGAGAATGTAGACACAATTGTGTTTGATGGTGTAGTCACACAGCGTCTAGTAGACATTGCAAGTGCCAAGAAAGCTCGGCTCATCATTGGAGCGGCGGTCGCAGATCTTGAAAAGAAGCCATCAAGCCTAGGAATAGTCACGTTTGATGACTTAGGTCTGTGAGAGCGCACCTTGGACTGACTCCAGTAATACTCACAGTTTCATATTTGCGCCTGAACGCGCATACGAGAGACTTGAAGCTCGATGAAACAGCTGCCGTTATTGATGAGATAGGGTCGACAGCAGAAGTGCCTATTTCCAA
>JBHLRV010000136.1:0-4996 GCA_048882205.1 Candidatus Thorarchaeota archaeon
GTCTAGAGAGAATGACATTCTATGTGCATAGACACAAGAAGCAGATCGTAGCAGTGGCAGCACTAAGTATTGAGGATGACGTTAGTAGCCGAATACGTTGGGTCTACGTATTGCCAGAGTATCAGAGGCGAGGGATAGGTACAGCCCTTGTTCTTCACTTGGAAGATTTGGCGAGGGAAATGGGATCCAGGAAGGTGAGATTGGTCACAGATAATGATGCAGAGTGGGCTATTAGCTTTTACCAGAAGCTGGGATACACACTGTCATATAGGGTTCGAAATCCTTGGGGTTTTGATGTCTGGATGGAGAAACATCTCTAGCTCTGCAAGTAGAGAGAATTAGAGGCGGCAGTGATGGAGAATTTAGGGATCCGTTCTCCTGTCACTGTTGAGCACCCTTTCCTCCTGCATTCCTAGCCTGCAAATTGTTTATCTGCTGTGGAACATGAATCACTAATATGATTGAAGTCTTTCTCTACGGCGACCTAAAGAGGCAAGTCGAGCAAAGCAATCCCAATGCTGGTGCAATCATGTTGTGTGAGTATATTGAGGACGAGCGTTTTCAAGACCTATTGCGTCGACTAGGATTGAATCTGGATGATGTTGGTGAGTGTTATATCAACAATACTTTGGCAGAGCCTGAGAATGAAATTCACGACCGCGATACAATAGAAATCAATCAGCGAGTCTAGCCTACGAATGTAAACTCGGCATCTTCTTCTTTGACAGTGCAGCTCAAAATGAATTGCGTCTATTGCTTTCTATTCACATAATATCCGACCAAGAACGCTCCGGTGAAGATCAATGCGAAAGGAATCCAAGTTCCAATTGGACTGTAGAACATGGCATAGTCCTGAAGGATGATTGTTGCGGTCAAGAAGAAGTCCAACAAAATCACTGTGACCACTATCACAAGAGCAGTCAGTGGCGGACTAGTGTAATTGAATCTCTTGAAGTAAATGAATGAGAATGCAGCTGAAACAAACGGTGCCGCCGCTGCATGAGTGATCAATGCTAAATCTATATCTTCCGCGAACACGGCCATGGAGATCCCCATCACTGCAAAACAAACAAAGTAGATTACAACTGCGAGAGCAATCAGAATCAATGATTCCCTAGCATTCATTTTGTTTCTCTCCACAGATATAACGCTTGGGAGCTATGTTTCAAAACGTAACTAAATCTGTTTCGTATCTACGCGGAACAAAGAAACCAGACTCTCAGTTGCTAGCGACGATAGCACCTCCAACACAAAGAGGTCTGAGAAGAGAGGATGATTGACCCATGAAGAGTGGAAGACAACCACAGTCTATAGGCAAGAGCACGCTACTTCTTCTGCAGTCATCAGATTGTTGTCATCCATTCACAAAAGAATTCAAATCTTCCCACTCTTAGATTATGCTTCAGTATCAATCCATAGGAGAGATGAACTGTGAACTTTCGTGTTCCGGAGAAGCTTTTGGGACTTATGATTGCCATTATCGTAAGCTTCGTTGTTTGGTTGGTCACTGCAGATGTCGTTTCTTCCATATTGGTGGCATTGGTTACGGAGCTAATTGCGTTGACAATAGAAACACAGATTGAACTCTCACACTCGACACAAGTCATCTCCGACATGCTGTCAATCTCTGAAGCCAGCGCCACGTACGTGCCTCTGAGAGAGGTGGTCACTGAATACGACCTTATTGTGAGAAACGGAAGTCCGCTCCACATACAAGAAGCACAACGAGGACTATCAGATTTCGGAGAGATGATTAAGGATCTCAGGAGAGGTCGAATCAGTTATTCACCTGACGGGGCTTTTGTGAGAGCAGGGAAAATCCTTGACACCCTAGAAAAGAGTATGCTCATAACAGACATTGTACTGGACGCCAACAAATGGTCAACTGGTGACCATCCACTCTGGCATGAAATAAACCTGAGAAAAGCCAGGGAGGGACTGAAGATGACCCGGATCTTCATTCTCAAAGACAAGGATTTCTTGAGAGATGACTTCCCACTTGTCAATACAATGAGGGAGCAGAGTAAGGCTGGGATCTCAGTACGTTATGTGACTTTCGATGAGCTTGATCCAGACCTCATACGAGACGGGGCGCTTCTTGATGATAAGATGGTGATAGCCGCCCTGTTCACTCCTGCAGGGGAGTTCGGGCTTTTCACATTAGAAACGTCAAGTTCCGTTGTAGAAGATAGTCGCAGAACTTTCGAACGCACTCTAGCACGTTCACATCCGTTCGAGAGCACTGTTGGTTCAGACAATCTGTAGTTCGCCAGTCTAGACACACCGAATGAAGGTCACTGTTCCCTGCTATCCATCATACACTAAGGTGGAGAGGCAAGAGTCAGGTTCCTATAGAGCCTAGAGAAGTGCCCATTGTTGAGCGCGGTTTCCTTTTGCAGACTAACAAGAAAACAAAACGAAAATCAATGTAAGATTGAGAAGCAGTCTGGACGAGCATCAAGCACATCCAACATTAAACTGCTACTTCTTCTTCTTGGCAGGAGCTGCCTTAGGCTTAGCGGCTTTCTTCTTCTTTGTTGCTGGTTTCTTCTTCGACATTGGTTTGTCTCCAGTTTCTTGTTTGAACACGTATGGTGATGACGGATGAGATTGATGAACTAGACCGCATTCTGACTAGTCGTCATCGTCGTCCAATTCATCGTCGTCCCATTCATCGTCGTCGTCATCTTCCCAGATGTCTTCATCGTCAAAGTGCACGAAGTTCACCTCTAGACAATGGTGCCCAAAGAATGAGTAAAGGATGACTATCAAAAGTATGGGCTGAAAGAACCTCGAAGATTAGATTAGAAGACTAATGAGCGCCTTTTTCCTTAATTCGGGCGTTTTCAAGCCAACTAATGATTGAAGGGAATAATTGACCTCGTAGACAAGAATATTAGCGAATATGACACGCACCTTGATGTGTCACTATTTGTTTTCTGGGAGAACTGATTTGTAGTGAGCGATGCGGATGTATTTGATTCCACTGCACTCGATACCGCGATGAAAGGGCACTCGAGGCTTGTTGTTATCCTTGGGGATTCTCAGACAGTCAAGGACTCAGCAAGGAAACTGAGAAATCTTGTCAGAATAGTCAGAGTCGCAAGAGGCGTACTCCTAATCCATGGTCAAATAGGCAAAGACCAATCAATTCTGCAAGATCTGCCAGTGATATCCTTTCAGAAAGCACGCGAAATTCCTAGTGCCAGTGATCGCGGAGAAGAGGCGACCAGTAGACGTGTGTACGCTGTTGTTTCATACCGATTCAAAAGCCCAACTGCAATACAGAAGAAAAGAGTTGAACGACTTGTAAGAAGATCGGTTTCAATCCGCCTTCGACCTGGAGTTCTCCTATTCCCAGTTCTCAGATCAAAGGACAGACGAAGGCTCTTTGAGTCTGACCAAACTGACAAGTTCTTGGACTCTAAGAAGGCAAGCGAAGAATTACGCAGCCTTGGAGCAGATGTTTCAAGATGGTCCCGGCTCAGACTGGTTGAACATCAATCTGAAGTGAAAGATGCGCTTACTCGAACACTCTTACAGGATATCACTTCTTTCGAAGAACTGGTAAAGGACTTACGTGCTCGAGCGAAAGACTCTGAAGCACAAGACAAGACCCTCAAGAAACGGTACTCAACACTATCCAGAAGATATCGCAAAATGAAGATGAAGTGGAGTCTGGCCAGCAAGATTTGGCACTATGATGCGACGAAAATGCTTACTCGTTCGTACAATATGCTGATAGCCGCGAGACGAATCATAGAATCATCTATTGGGAATAGCAGAGAGAGATAGAGGCGGCAGTCATACGGAGATTGCAACCTCTAACACGCCTTTGAGCGTCAACTCATTCTGCATTGTCTTCCTCTCAATGACGTCTAGAGTCATCAGAAGGACATCGACACATCGAAATGTCGCACCAGAATAAGACAGATGCGGAGGTCAGTCCGGGAGATACCGCGACCTCCGCCAGTTCCTACAAGCTGAAGTTTACAAATCAAAGCTTCGCCTCGAATTCCTCCATACACTTCTCTGTGTCGAATTGGTAGGTCTTGTCCCCTGCTTCGAGCTGATAGTGTCCACCTGGACGCATTCTGCTTCCACAATTGTCACAAGTGATATCGAGCTTCCCACCAATCACACTCACGAATTTCTTTATTCTCTCTGCCATTGACAGTTCTCCATTCGACTTAGCCGGTACTAGGAATCAGTACCTTTGAACACATCGAACATCAATCATTGCCAACACATCTACATAAACCATTGCGGTAGATTATTGGATACGTAAGATTATGGACGACAGTGACAGAGAGGTTGTGGATCTACCCTTCTGTCACTGTTGAGCAACCTTTCATTCTTCGTTACTGCCAAGTCACATGTCACTACATATTGAAACTGAAGAATGCAGAGATAGGAACTTAGACTCCTTGATTGTTTCACTTCTTTCGACAGTAGCAATAACGATTTATGTTTCGAGATTTCTTTCAACCGTGAAATACACGAAATATCAAACAGATTTTGAAAGGCCTTTGGTTCCAATTAGAGAACATATCCTGGAGTCGGTGTATGACTGAAAACGAAGCGCAAGAGTGAACTATGAAGAAATGCACTTTCCTGTTCTTCCTTATCACCGTGGGCCTATGAATCCACAAAACCTGTGACGCAGATGACATATGTTACAGACGGAAGCGACATACCATTGTCTACGACTATACGTGCTAGCATCAAATGTCGAAGTGGCATGAGGTATCAGAGCAATTGCTCTCAGAGGACTCATCTTCGTCAGGACCATAGGTACTTTCACTCTTCCCTCCCGACTTGGATTCTGGGTTTGGTGCATCGTGCCATGGCAGAGGTGCGAGTAACTACAGAAGAAGCACTGTCGATCACTATCTCAGTTCCACAAATCGGTCGAAAAGCTGAATAACGGCATGTATATCTGGTGGGAGAATACCAAGGCTTGAAGAGTGTGGTTTGGGACAAAATGGCACTTAAC
>JBHLRV010000137.1:0-4996 GCA_048882205.1 Candidatus Thorarchaeota archaeon
GAAACGGGTGCGAACAATGCCTGGGCCTTCGATGTCAACCAGCGATGCGGGACCATTGTTGTTGCGATGATTCTCGCCAAATCATTGATGCACACTCACAGATATCGTCGAATCCTGATTGGCAGCGGATATCGAAACTGTGACCTCATTGACTACTCGAACATTCGGACACGCTTCATGCACGACCTGGCTGCCAGTGGAGTTGCACTGATTCTTCGAAGTGACTATCCGCACAACGTCGTTCTTGAGGGTAGTGTCATCTCCGATGGTCAGTTCTCGGAAGACGTGTATGTTCCAGCGGGAGGTACCGTGATGCCAACAACCTGCGAAACGCTTGAGCAAAGGTTACACTATCTCGATGTGACAGATCCAGAAGGTCTCAAGGACCGACTCGATAGGCTCTCAATGAGCAACTTCCTGAAGGTTGTTGATGAGTCCCTTGAGAAGAGTGGATACTCAAGAGAGGATATCGACTATCTTGGTCTGCTAAGGATGAAGAGGAGCGCCTTCGAGTACGTAGCCAATAAGCTCGGGGTTCATCCTTATGAACAAGCGACATATTTCGAGGAATGGGGGCATATGGGACAGAACGACTCCATTGTTTCTCTTGAGGAAGGTCTCAAGAGTGGCAAGATCAAAGATGGAGATGTTATCGTTCTGGCATCTGCCGGAATCGGATGGTCCTGGAATGCAATGACTATCAAATGGGGTGAGTGGAAATAGGAGTGTGATCCAGATGAAAGTGGCAAAGTACTCAGAACTATCTATGGGACAGTCTGCAGAAGTGACACACACAGTAACTGAAGATGACATCAAGACATTTGGGGACTTGAGTGGTGACTACAATCCATTGCATTTTGATGAGGAATGGGCGAAGACTACCATGTTCAAGGGTAGGATTGCTCACGGGATTCTGACAGCAGCATTCATCAGTACGGCAATCGGAATGAAGCTCCCGGGTCCAGGAACCATATACCTTGGACAGTCAATGAAGTTCTTGGGGCCCGTTAGAATCGGTGACACAATCACCGCTCGAGTTGAAATCGTAGAATTGAATGATGAAAAGGAACGTGTCACTTTGAAGACTTCCTGTGTCAACCAGAAAGGAGAGTTAGTTCTCGACGGAGAGGCATTGATTAAAGTCATGAACCTTGAGTGATAATGAGGCTGATTCCTCTTCGTCAGCCGGCATCATCATGAATCTCTACATCTATATTAGGCACTTCGAGATTGACGGACTAGAAACGGTGCATAGAATGCAGACTTTCAAAGAACGCATGCTAGGCGAAACAGGGTCCAAACTAACTGGCTTAACTCATAGGACGCTACAGCTGAATGTCGGAAATAGGTGTAATCACTTTTGCACTCATTGTCATGTACAATCCTCACCCGAAAGCACGGATATCATGAATTGGAAGCTAATGCAAGATGTCCTGAGGGTCACAGAGGAAATCCAACCTGAACTTGTAGATATCACTGGCGGTGCTCCTGAATTGAACCCCTCTCTTCTCCGATTTCTCAAGGCATTGGTTGATGGAAACAACAGGGTTCAGATTCGCACTAATCTTACAGTATTGTTGGATCCTAGGTTGAAGGGATATATGGAAATGTATCGGGACCTTCAGATTCGTCTAGTTGGATCATTGCCATGCTACCTAGAAGATGATGTTGACAGGGTGAGGGGAAAAGGTGTCTTTCGGAGGAGCATTCAGATTCTAAAGGCACTAAACGCTCTTGGGTATGGTGTGACCCCAGAGTTAGAATTGGACTTGGTCTTCAATCCGGAAGGTCCCTTCTTGCCGCCTAATCAGTCCGCTTTAGAGGATACCTACAAGGAAGTATTGTCTAAAGAGTTCGGGATCCATTTCAATCGGCTGCTAACCATCACCAATATGCCAGTTGGACGATTCAAGCAAATGCTCGAGGTTGATCAGCAAGCCGCAAAATATCAGCGGCTCCTTGAAGACTCTTTCAATCCTAACACCTTGGGCAGATTGATGTGCCGGCATCAGGTATGTATCGGATGGGATGGGTTGCTCTATGACTGTGACTTCAATTTCGCCCTGAAACTTCCTGTTGACAACACACCACAGCATGTTCATCAGTTTGATCGCGTTTCCCACAAGACTCGTGAAATCGTGACCGGGAATCACTGTTTTGGCTGCACCGCAGGAGAAGGATCTTCTTGTGAAGGCGCCCTAGAGTAGTAATCAAGAATAGAAAGGGGTGTGAATATGGGAATTGCTGTGAATACCCTTCGTCCCGGGATATTCATCATGATGAAGTACCCAGAGGCAGGTAAGGTCAAGGTACGACTTGCACAATCTATAGGAGAAGAAGCTGCATCTAGCCTTTATCGCGCATTCATTCAAGACACGCTCGCAATTGTACAATCTCTTGATGTACCCTTTCACATTGCAGTACAACCACCGGAATCTCAAGGAAAATTCGCAGAATGGCTTGGATCTTCGTACGAGTTCTTTCACCAAGAGGGCAGGAATCTGGGAGAACGTCTTCAGAATGGCTTCGAAACAATGTTCAAGAAAGGCTATCGTCAGGTAATCGCTCTTGCAAGTGACTGCCCAGACCTCCCCATTGAGATTCTACAATCAGCAGTATCTAGCTTCCAAACCCACAAGGTTGTAATTGGACCAGCACCTGATGGAGGCTATTATCTAATTGGCTTCTCTCATAATCTCTTTATTCCCAACGCCTTCAGAAACATGCCGTGGAGCACAGAGGCTGTGTTTCAGGAAACCCTATCCCGAGTAGAATTAGAAACCGATAGGGTCCATGTGTTGCCCGAATGGCAAGATATCGACACCGGTAGCGACCTCCAGGAGTTCTATCGGAAGCATCAGTCGCAGCCATCAGATTCTCTATATGCTATGAAGTACCTTCGCAGCCATCATGGGCTTCTCCAGACCCTATTCTCCTAATGGGCAGGAAGGCAGGGGTGGTTCTAGGGGACAATGCCTTGGAGATTGATGGGGAGCAGTGCTAGGCCTAGTACAATGGTGACCCAGAGAAACCAAAAACTGATCTTCGGCCACGGCTTGTTCCTCACGTTATATCCTACTTTGAACTGTTCGTATCCAAACAGGACGACTAGGATTGTCAAGTTGATATCGAACACATAGGTGACCAGGTCATATCGCTCAATCGGAAGATTGAGCAAGAAACCTAGACTCTGTCCGAGACTTGTACCAATGGTATCAAGTTGGGCTTCAAATGGTAGCCTGCCAATGAAGAATACAAGTCCCATATGTGCCAGAAGAATCCAGCAGACGATCAAGGAATGCATGATTATCCAATTCTGAGAACGTTTTGAAAACCGGTGGTGAAGAAGAGGGGCGTTTCTTCTACGTTCAACCAGGACAACAACAATCCATGTTGAGAGGACTAGTAGCGCTGCCAGCGTCATGAAGGTTGTGTTAAACGCTCCACTTGCGGTAAGCGGCATTAGCAGCCCTTGGACCATTGCAATGAATCTGCTGATAATCGTCTTCTGATAGAACGAAGCACCTATTGTGATAATGATTAGAGAATAGACCCAGTTATGCGACCACCGAGGGTCCGCTGTAAAGGATTCGTATGTCAAAGGTGATAGCCAAAACGCAAGATACAGAATGCCCATCAACAGTAGCCCTAGTCCAGGACCAATTTGATACCTATTCGCTTGAAACGGGGTAGCGTCGATCGTGGTGTTTGTTGTCAAGATATCATCCTCCCTTTACTAAGGACAGAATTGGCCGTAGAGCATCCTAGAGATAATGATATGTTTATCTATTCTGGAATATAGAAACACCATCTGAATAGAATATCCCGGTGTACGCGTTGGAAGATTCTCCTTTGATCTCTGTGATTACGCCCCTACATACTTCAAATCATCGAATTCCAGAGATTAGGAAAGCACTGTCTTCTGCAACCGTACCAATAGAACTCATCTTGGTGTTAAATGACGCGAAACTTATCGGGAAGATAACCACCAAATCCGCCAATGAGTTGGTACTAGTCTGCCTTCGTAAAGGTCGTGGTTTCGCGTTTTTGGAGGGAATCGCCAGGGCCACAGGTGCCATAACCGTGTTACTACACTCAGATACGGTTCCTCCAAGTGGATGGGATCGAGCGATTCTTACTGCACTTGAGAATCCCAGGGTGGTCGGCGGAGGGTTTTCCATGACCCATGATACCCCAAAACCGTATCTGGACTTGGGTATATGGGTGGCGAACAAGTGGTTCCGGATCTCAGGGGAACTCTATGGTGACCGTGCCTTGTTTATTCGCTCCCATATTCTGAAACGCTGTCTGTCAGTGCTTAAGGTTCCGCTCTTCGAAGATCTGAGATTGGCACAATGTATGCGCAAATCTGGGCGAGTAGTATTACTCGAGGAGAAGGTCGAAACGAGTGCCAAAGGTTTTCGAAAGCATGGATTAGTGGGGCATACTGCAAGAATCTTGCTTTGTCGATTCTGGTATGCCCTGGGAGGGTCCCCATTCCAGATTTATAATGCCTACTACTCAACAGCGAAATCGGTACGATAGGGGACTCCATTAACCGCCGATTGCTTTGTAGTCCACTGGGAAATCATCACCAATCTGGAATGATAGGTCCCTAGGCAGAAGACGGCGACCTCCTGATCGATTTCCTGCGGTTGACCTTGAATGTGGAATTGCTTGTGCTTCACTCGAACTCACTTGATCTTGTCTATCCATCCAAATGCTTTCGCAGCAATGATCGGATTGTAATACTCTATCCACTCCAAGATTCTTCCATGTTCATCAAAGGAGAAGATTGCAAAGTAATCATTGTCATATGTGCCGCGGCCATTCTTCATCTTTAGACTACCAGTGAATCTCACTGCCACCATGCTTGGATCTTCGAACGGTAGGATCTTGTCAATTGGAAAATGGGTCTCATCAAAGCCGTCAGCCGCTTTCCTCAGAGAATTGTAGATTTCTTCCCTCCCAACTATCTCAGCAGGAAACAATCCCG
>JBHLRV010000138.1:0-4991 GCA_048882205.1 Candidatus Thorarchaeota archaeon
AGGCTGCTGAGAAGCGTCCAGCCAGATGTAATTCATGCCCACAGCACCTATGTTGTTTTCAATCGAGTATGGGAGGTTCTCCGGTCTGAACCAGAATCTGCGAGCATCCCAGCGGTCGTATCCATTCACGGTCTGCCTAAGCCGCTTGTCCTTCCAAGTGGAATCAACACCACTGATTTTGAGCAGTTTGTGTCGCATATGCCCTTCGATTTGGTACTCGCGGTGAGCGAGAATGTGGCAGAGAGTCTGAGGGAGCATCTATCTCCCAAGATTCTAGCTCGTAGGGTAGTTACGCTCCATAATGCGGTAGACCTCTCAGTATTCAGTCCACAAAAGGAAGTCGAGAAGAAGTGGGACATAGCCTTTCTAGGACGGTTGGAAACCATGAAGGCCGTTGACTTGTTCCCTGAGATGCTCTCTCGGCTCAGAAAGTTCTTCCCAGATCTCAGGATGTTGATGACAGGAGATGGGTCCTACAGGACCAGACTGTTTCAGGAGTTTGATGAAGCGGGAGTATCAGAGATGGTTGACTATCTGGGTGTAGTGGAAACTGAGAAGGTTCCAGACCTGATCAATAAGAGCAGAGTTTTCCTCTATCCTTCAAGAAGAGAGCCGTTTGGACTCTCAATCATAGAGGCCATGGCCTGTGGAGTTCCAGTGATAACAACAGATGTCTATGGCCCAGCTGAGATTGTTACACACCAGCATGATGGTCTTACGGCAAGCCCTGGAGATGTCGAAGAGCTAGTTGATGCTGTCCAAGCGCTTCTGTCAGACGTGGAATTGCAGTCAAGGCTTGGGAAGAACGCAAGAAGAACGGCTGAGGACCGGTATGACCTCAGAGAACACACGAAACAACTGCTCGAAATCTACGACAGCCAGATTGAGATAAAAAGGCGTTCTGGGACTTAGAGCCCCAGATACGCTTCTATTCTACAACAACACGTGTTGAAGGGACTTGCTCTCCCTTCAAGAACGCCTTCAGATTGCCATATTCCATCATGGAGAGTAGTCCCACTTCCAGACCGTTCTCGATCTGCGGCATGGCTGGAGCAATTGAGCTGAGTTTGCCTTTCATTGCTCCACTTGCATCAACAGCTCCAGACTTGCCCATCCTCTCTAGAATTGAATCGAGTTCGTTGAGATTGAGTTTCTCGATGAGTGAGGCATCTGGAGTCACCTTAGGGTCTGTTTCGTAGATGCCTGCTACATCAGATGCGAAGATCAACCTCTTGGCTCCTAGCTCTTTCGAGATGATGACTGCCAGTTGGTCCCCACTTCCAACACTCCAGCCCATGGCGGAGTCTATGAGGATGTCTCCACCTAATAGAGGAACCATCCCTACCGAGGCAAAGCCCTTCAAGGGCTCTAGGAAGTAGTTCGTCATTCTCATCTTCTCAGAAACTACCATTGATGATGGATACATAAGGCACGCGGGAATTCCGGCGTTCTGAAGTTCCCTTACGATGATATGACGGAGGACGGCGACACTCTCCTGCGTCTTTGAGAGTGGTAGAAGTTGCTCTGGACCCAGGAAGCCCTTGTGGAGATTATGTTCAAGAACCGGTGGATGACCATACGAACCTACACCGTGCATCAGTATCAAAGACTGAATCAGGCCCTCCTCAAGACATTCTCCAATCTCGCGGGTCACTGACTCCAGAATCTTCTTCCTGTAGGTGTAGGGCTTGTTCTTGTCGGTCAGTAGTGACCCGCCGAGCTTGATGACCGTTAGGTCTTGGGTCAACTAGCACACCACGAAGCCTAGAACAGACTGAACGGCGGATATGGCCAGAACAGTCCGATATAGGGTAGGAGTACCACCATCACGATAGCTGCAATGGAAATGGTCAGATTGTCGAAACCCTTGGGTGTTATTGCCTCTATAATCGTAGCTACAAGACTCACAACCACAATAGGTAGAATCAGATCTACGACGCTAAAGGCGGCCACTTCAATCGAGAACAAGAATACTAGGATGAAGCTGAATAGGAATGATCCAATGAACATCCCAATTACGCCGGCTAGTGTCTTCTCAGCACCGCCAATCCCGAATTTCCTGTCACCACCATACTTGCGCCCGATTACATCAGCGAGTCCGTCGCCGCCAGCCAGACAGCCAAAGACAATGAGTGCCAATGGAGTAGCATTGGCTAGGTTGCCATCAGCTGGAACATAGAACCAGAGGATTCCTATGACTACCATCATGAAGGCATAGTAGAGCGTTCCTCCAAGTAGCTCCCGAGGGTCTCCGCTCCTAGACATGGATCGCACAAAGTCCTCATTCTGCATTCTTCCAGTCCCAATTGCCACAAACTGAATCACAAACAAGAGAGGTACGACTATTGCGAGCCATCGGCTGAAGACTCCTCCGGAGAAGAGTAGCCATGACATAACCCATACAGGAGCAGCAAAGGTATGTATGACCTTCCTTGTCACGACCGTTGAAAGCGCGCCGCGCTTCTCGATCGCAGCATTGATCTGAACTAGCAACATAATCAAGACGAACGAGATAATGAATGCTACAATGTCCCAGACCAGCTCCAAATCTGGACCTAGGGGATTGAAAACCATAATTCATTTCCTCCTTCTGAAGTATCTAGTTGAGGCCCAAGTGGCTACCTAAAAGTGTGCCGAGAGAACTGAAGAGAAAGGAAGACCCAATTGACGATGCACAGAGCAGGTTTGAGATGATCTTTGTGGTCGAGATGATTGCTCGGTTGAAGGCTGAACAGAAGCGACTCGCTGAGAGAGTCATCATGGAAGACATTCCTCCATTTGACAACAAGTTTGTCACAGGCATTGACGTTTCGTACGCAGAGTATATTGCGGTAGGTTGTGTTGTGCTCATGGATATGGAGAGCTGGGAAATCATCCAGACTGAGCAAAGAACTGTTGAGTGTTCTGTACCGTACATCCCTGGCTACTTCTTTCTTCGTGAAGGGCCTGTGCTGATTGAGCTCCTAAAGGACATAGACAAACCGGGACCAGTACTAATCGATGGAAATGGGATTCTACATCCTAGACGCCTTGGCCTCGCCTCGCACGTAGGTGTTCATCTAGACCTGCAGACGATAGGCGTGTCGAAGAAGCTGCTCTTGGGCGAGAAACAACCACGACAAGGTAATGAGGCAGGTATTCTTGACGGCAGCGAGTGTATTGGAAGAGCTCTATGGTTGAGTGGGAGAAAGAGACCTGTCTATGTTTCCGTGGGACACAGAATCAGCCTATCAACGGCAGTAGAGGTTGTCCGGTCTTCATCTGTTTCTGGATATCCAGAACCCCTACGAGAAGCCCACCGCATCTCTAAGAGAACGCTTCTGAAACTGCAGCAGGAGAAGTCTTGAACGCGATTACATGCCAGAGCCTTGCCAGCAGGGGAGTCAGAAGTATCACGGATGGTAGTCCAATTGTGAGTAGTGGGGCTAGCTGGAAACCAAGTGCCACTATTGTCGCAACTCTTTCAACCATCAGGCCGACCGCGACTGTGAGCAACACCGTGAAGACAAGACCGATTACGGACATTAGTGATAGCTTCGCAAGTGAACGCCCACTGGCGAGGTCATAGCTCGCCAGACCCACAACAAGGCCAAGCATTCCAAACGCCAGGGCATAGAATGTGAATGTCGCCACAATGCCGTTCAGGATGAGATCAGAGAGTAGTCTACCTAGGTAGCCCGTCAGGAATCCTGCAATCGGCCCTCTGATAGCTCCTACAACGGCGATGATTGACAATGTGGGTGCAAGGCCGAGCACGAAGAAGCCTACTGACACGTGGGGCATGGGAATCAGCTCTACGAGGAAGTAGATGAGAGCTCCAAGAAGTGCAACCAACAGAGTCCTCCCTGCCGCACTAGAGTCCTGGACTCGGGACTTCTCTCGCAGTGACGACTTTGGGGTATCTTGAGGTTCAACTGGTTCAGTTTCAGACATTGCATCACCTCCTCATAGAATCACGATGTTGTAGGCACCCGGATTCAGTGTCAGCGTGTAGTCGAGTCCTACCTGCGTCAAATGCTGTAGTACTAGACCACCAGCATATGCTGTTGGTGCTGAATCAAAGTTGCTGAAAGTCAGTGTTGCTGTTTCGTCTACCTCTATGTTCAGGATGAAGGCAGACTTCTCGTGATCCCATTCGGCCTGGTAGACCCAGATTCTATCATCGTCGGCTGCGCCAATGTATGGGTAGTCCCAGTACCCGGCTGGTCTTGGGTCTGCCAGATCTCGCATGGTAACAGGCAGGGCCCCCCACATACAGAGACCTGTCAGAACAGGCTCAAGTGCCTTCATGAATGCCGCCATACCATCTTCGTAATGCAGTGCTCTCCCATCAGAAGACCAGACCTTGTTGCCTGAGCCGAGCCAGAAATTCCAGAGTCGGTCCACAGTACGAGGGTCTCCTCTCTGATTTGCCAGCGCCATGGAGAAGAGGCTTCCAATCATGCTCTGTATGTCGATGAACTCTTCGGGGTAATTGTAGTCCCCAGCAACGTACATCTTGTCTGTGGAAACTTCTCTGCCGTATGCATCGAGGAATACGGGATAGTCATTGATGGTTTCATTCTCTTGCGTGTATTCGAGAAACATCAAGGCCCAAGACGTGCCATAGGCTGAAACCGTAACGCCCTTCTCATCACTGCTTACGTAGGGATAGGTGACGTCGGGCTCATCTACAGCACCCAGGGTAGGTGATACAACTGTCAAGAACGAGAAGAGATCGTATTCATCCTGCATGACATTATTGAGGTAGTTGAGACCGTACTCCCACATTCCACTCTCCATGTACATAGTGCCATACAAGTTGTCGAACAATTCAGTTGTGAATATGGGTATGCTGTTGCAATTGACAAATGCGAATTGCGGTTCACATGGAATAAGACCGACCTTCCATATTCCTCCCTGCTGCGGATTCCCATACCCATCGGTTGTAAGGGAATTGTTCCAATCACTTACATACCAAGATAACTCATCATCCATCTCACTCGTGTTGA
>JBHLRV010000139.1:0-4988 GCA_048882205.1 Candidatus Thorarchaeota archaeon
GTTTGATGTAAATAACTCGTCTTCCTCCGTCAGGGATTCTGCGTAGGCTTCAACTGCAGACTCGTATCTACCCAGGGATTCTTTCAAGGACGCAATCCCATCTTCATCACGGAGTATTTCGCAGGCACCAAAGCCGGCTTTGAGCGCGGCGATATTCCATAATGCCTGGATAACCTCCCAGCAATCTCGTGACTCTGGCTCCGGTCCCTCGTCTGCTTCCTGACTCAGCTCATCACCCACGTACCGGCTTGCTGCAGCAATATCCTCAACTCCCAGGTAGCTTCCTGGTTCCTCTTCCTGATGATAGTCAGCTGTTGATGCTTCAGCCTCTGGCGGTTCTAGCCGGTTGACTTCTGATTGCAGTTCTCTTCCTATGACACGAACAAGATGACCAACCATGGGACCTATCTCGCGAAGATAGATATCATCCCAAGAATGGGCATGATACTGGAGCAGGCTCCAGAGGATAGGACTCATACTTAGGGGCTCAAACTCCTCCACCCTGTCTGCAACAATACCTGCAACATCGATTGAGAGAGCCCTTGCGAGCTCGAAGGAGCCAATGGCAGACAGAGCCAAGAGAACGCGCGCTTTCTCGGGCCAGTCAAGAATGAAGAGTGATCTGTCTTCAGGCATTACATAGGATGAAGCCTGAGTTGCAAGGGATGCCTTCGCCTGCGCCACCGCAGGGTCCAGACTTCTGTCCGGAAATGCGAAGCGTGTGGTTCGTTCAGAGAAATCAAACCAGCTCCCAACACTATCATCCCTTGCCCGTGGACTGGGCCGAAACACAGGAACGTTCGTACCCTTCTTAGTTGGAGATAGTGGGCTCGTGAAAAACAGCCTCTTCGACGCGGCCGGGGCAAGCCGCACATCGTATCGCAAAATCGCTGTAGCCAATCCCCTAGCAGCACTGAAATCCCGATCAAACCGAGTTGTTTCGTTCGGCAACGTTTCTGGAAGATTGATGTTGTCAGATGTAGACATAACTACAGTATTCGGCTGCTTGTCAATTACCAGGGCCAGAGTGCCGTTTGTGTAGAGATGTCCGGTTTCTCTTTCGAACTCTAAGTGTTCTATTGGTTCCACGCCTCTGGCGGACATAGGCCTGACAACTGCATAGAACGAGATGGTGGCGTCCTTGAGAGAGTGGTTCTTCACCAACACTTCATTGTACACGTACTCATGCTCACCATTGCACACGTGGTATATCAATCGTGTAAACTCAATAGGATCTTGAATGAACTTCCACTCGAACATCTGATCCTCTGGCGAAGCTATTTCCAACCTCGGACCATCTCTATCCGCCAGTGCAGGAAAGACGATTTGATCCCCATTCTGTATCCAGAACTCCAGAGAACCGCACTCGGGCAGTACTGTCAAAAGTCCAGATGAATCGACTATACCGAATCTGCGGCCACCAACCCTCCCTACGGGTGTCCAATTCCTGTGTTGGTCATTGGCAAAATCGGCCTCCCCAATCTCTTCCTTCCTAGACCTACTAATGACCCAGTTGGGGAGCATCCAGAGTTCTGCCTTAGAGTATACCTTACCATTCAAGCCAGCTCGGAGCTTAAGAGCTACTTCCGTTGCGTCAATTCCTTCATCATCTAGGATAGCCACTCTGTTGTTTCTCGCGACTCTCTTGAGGCGTTCTAGATTGACGCTATCGAGGTACTCCAACATGAGCGGTTTCACCCTTTCCCGGCAGTTTGCATCCAGACTGAACAAATGCTGGCCATGTCAGGCTATTAATCTATCATGTGGATGCTCATTCTGGCCACTTTCTGAAGTATAGATACTCAATCCTTAATAGCACACTTTAGACGACTTGAACGACAATAGCAAAACTAGAGAAGCCTGAAACTTACCCAGACGTCAAGAAAAAGAGGGATTCGAGATGGCGGAGGTATTCACAAAACCGTCACGACGCATTCGAAACATGGTTGCGAAAGAACTCCGTCTAATAGTCAAAGACAAAGTGGCATTGATTCTGATCTTCCTGCTACCCGCGGCTCTGATAGGAATGCTCTGGTGGGTTACTGACATGAGCGAGTTGGGCGACCTTGATATGGGAGGTTCGTCAGGCTTTGGAGGGGGCGGTACGACAAACGAAACGGAATCTAGTGGCGGGTTGGTCCTTGGTCTCATCGATCTTGACACCACGAGGACGTATGACGGAGAGGATCTCTCGGAGAACTTCACCTCATTCCTAGAAGAAATGGTGAACGAGCTGGTAATATACGATAACGAAGAAGAAGCGTATAATGATCTATACTTCATGCGAATCGATGGCTTTGTAGTGATTCCAGACGGTTTCGAAGCAAATCTGACAATAAACGAGCCAACCTATGTCGAGATGCATGTTGACGCAACAGATCTCATAGGACAGCAAAGTGTGATGGGAACAGTACAGGCAGGCATCATCTTGTTTAGAGCATCAAAGCTCTGGATCAGGTCAGAGGTATTCCCGTCCATGATGATTGAATTTGCGCCTGAAGGAGGGTACCTCGTTTCAACGTTTGGTGGATTCATTGTTGTCTTCTCATCCTATCTCGGGATTGCAATGACTTCTGCTCAATCTATAGTAGGCGACGTCCCTCTTCGGAGAATGCTTCTGACACCCACGAACAGACTTGAGGTCATTGTGGCAAAAGTAATCGGTTATCTGGTGATTGGATTCTTCCAATCACTTCTTCTAATCTCCCTTTGGGTGTTGGCTTTTGACCTGAACTTGAACACGGGATTTGAGTCCCTTATCATTATCATGAGTCTGACCTCTCTTACAGGCTCTACGACTGGGATACTGATCTCATCAATTGCAGGAACAAGACTCCAAGCAAATCAGATGTTCCTTTTCGTGTTGTTCGCGTCTATCATACTGGCAGGCTTCTTCATAGACGTTGGGGCTCTTGATGAGATCCTACCCTTGAACCAAGGGATGAATCTGCTCATAGCCACAGCATTCAAGGGACTCACTCTAGTTGATGTGTGGAGTTCAGTGCTGAGACTCCTGGCATTCTCCGTCATGGCTATCCTACTCGCCTCATTCATATTCTCAAAGAAACCGACACTAGACTAAGGTGGCTGCAATGGTAGAAAGAACTGGAACTGACCTAGCCCGGCCTGAAGGAGTTCCCTCCTTTGTGGAAGAGGCCTATTACTCGGGAGCGCGATTGGCCGAAGCGATAGACTGGTGTCTCACCCGAAAGGATCGTGAGCTTCACTGTGATGTGCAAGGAGTCCTGACCTCCAATGGACGAAACGTGAAGTTCAAGGGGCGCATCCTCAAGGTGAAGAAAGGCGTTCTTACAAGACGTATTGCTGTTCTCGTCGAGGAGGACCTACGTAGGACACGAAGAGGTGACCTGGATATGGTTCTGACAGTCGGTGGGAACGGGGCCACTCAAGAAGATGTCGCGGCGACTGAGATCACTCTTCAGAACTACTTGAAGAGGAACCTGTCAGAGGACCTCTACTATGACGGGCGCGATTTGCAGCAGGCTGTGAAGGAACTATTCAGAATCAGGAGTGAACAGAGCATATGTACCGTGTGGGGCAATAGAGCGTCAGACAAGCTGCCGATCATGATTAACGGGATCATCGTGGGCTTCTCGACCGAGGCTCTTCAACCTCAGAAGGGTACTATTCTTCCTGAGGGTTTCCTTGAAGTCCGCGTTGAGCCAGAAGGCGTCATCGGCGACCCCAAAATCTACCTTGTTGCACAGCCCCAGCTGTTGATTGGACCTAGATCCAACCCTAATCTCACAATAATCGCGGACAAAGTGTACATTCAGCCATTTGCGTGGAAAGAAGCCCCCGCATATCGTGATGTCTTGGAGGCGAGAAACCTAACAGTCAAGCTTAGATCCGGGCAGAGACTCATCGAGAATGTTTCATTTGCAGTGCAGGAGGGAGAGATGCTTGCGATCATCGGCGAATCTGGTGCAGGTAAGTCCACTACTGTCAAAGCACTCATTGGTGACATTCCCAGCACTGGCGTGGCAAGAATCGCTGGCATTGACTCAAGGCAGACAACTAAGGTACGCCATTTCTTCGGATACTGTCCACAGGACCTCTCCTACATGTATGAAACCTTCACCCCTCTGGAGAACATAATCGCATTCGGAAAACAATATGACATCCCAGAGTGGCAACTCATTCAACGAGGGAAGTCGCTGCTCAGGGACTTCGGCATTCTTGACAAGGGTAATAACCCCACCAAGGAACTGAGCGGGGGTGAGCAAAGGAGAGCATCCATTGGTGTAGCCATGGCCCACATGCCGAAAGTGCTCTTGATGGATGAGCCCACAAGTGGACTTGATCCGGACAATAGAACCGAGCTGTGGCAGTATCTGAACTACATAAACCAAGAGTATGGAACCACCATAATCGTCATCACACACTACCCTATCGAGTCCGAGTTCTGCGACAAGGTTGCTGTGTTCATGCGAGGAAAGAGCCTCGTATCGTATGGGAGTCCGCGAAACCTAAAGGAGTCGATGCCCAACAATGGATTCTCGGTCGGAGTTGTCCTCGAGGAGGTTGATCCCCGGGCTAGGGCTACTCTAGAAGCTGTAGATGGAGTCAGATTCGTTCTACAGCGGGGCGAGCTCTTGAAGGTGTTCACTGGCCAGGCACTTGAGGTCACTGCAGAGAAGTGTGTTACAGCACTTAGAGAGAAAGCCATTCCAGTCAAGATCGTGAAGACAAAGGCCGTGGCTGATATGGTCGACTACTACATCGCAATCACCAGAGGGCTGATCACAGGCACGGTAGAGAAGTGATTCCATGGTCAAGGCAAAGCGCCGAAGAGCAATGCAATGGAGAAGACTCTTCGCCAGTTTGTTCATAGCACTCATGACAGTTAGTGCTATTGCAGGCGCTGCGCCAATTGGCTCTGATGCAACAGCGGGCCAGAGTGCTGAAAGTAAGATTGATGGCTCCCTCCTCGACCGCACAGAGTCGGAGGACACCCTCGACCTGCT
>JBHLRV010000140.1:0-4984 GCA_048882205.1 Candidatus Thorarchaeota archaeon
CTGAAATAGTCAGTCATTGCCTTTGATGCATCAGGAATCCTGTACCTACTGAGTTTGACCCCATTCATTGCCTGTCGCAATGAGTATCAGGCCTATGACTACTAGTCCAGGTGCAAGCACTCCTGAGATTGTGTACGATCCTGCAAACACAACGTCAGCTAGGACGTGTCGGGCGGCGTGAATAACTCTGCCTGCAAACAACACAAAGAAGCCAAGTCCTAGGAGGAAATTGGACTTCCTTAGTATTCCGCCTGATTGCCATGCGAGATACCAGAAGAGCAATGGAATGAACAATGCATAGACAGCTCCAGCTCCTCCAGACAATGCTTGCCTGGCCAGGGTCTCAAGGGGGACAAGTCCGAGAACAATTCCAATAACAACAGCTGGAACGGCGAATAGTATCTCTGCCCACCGTTTACCAAATATCATGAAGGCAGCTGTTGCTGATAAGACTGCAAGAGCCATCCACTGGAAAAATGCCCCAGCGCTCAACCAGGGTGTGTTGTCTGGGAGCAGAGGTGTGAAACCTCCTCCGTACAAGGAGGTTGCATCAGCATAGAAGTCCCCAACAAAGTAGAAGCTTCGACCTATAGCAAGCAATAGGAAGAAGAGGGCCATAGCCAGTTGGAATGGATTCCTAGTCTTCCGGTATCGGAAGAACAGAAGAAAGATGAAGATGAAGAAGTAGTATCCAACGACCAAGAACCAAAGCCCAATGTGGACCTCTCTGATCACCATATCGATGGTTTGCATCATTGTGCTCGCTCCTAACGAGTCGCTCACCGAATAGTGAGGTTCTGTTCGCTCACCGACAAATAAGTGTATTCTGGGCCACTGGCTGATTCCCCCATGCGTACCAACGAGATATGAAGGTATGATGCAGAGAATACGCCAATTGCATACAACAAGATAACCTCTATATTGGCGAACAAGTGTATCTCAGTTCGGTGGTTTCTTGAGTTCTCGGCCTGCGTGGAAGTTGAAAGCAGCTGATGGCACGGTGACAGAGTTCCAAGATATTAGACGGAAGGTGGGCAACCGGATAATTCGAGCTTATCTCCTGGAAGCAGCTATCTCAGGTGACCGCATTGAGAGAATCAAGGCCACTCTAAGAGGACCTAGGAACGAATTCAAAGACTTTGACAACTTCTTTGTCCTGTGGGCCAAATCTGAGAACGGTCAATTCAAAATCCTCGTTGAGGCAAATGTCTATGAGAACTTGAGAATAGTCGCCACTGACAATGCTGCAATAGCAGAGAAAGAGCCTACCGACATAGTTGCAGTTCTTACAGAAGCATTGGCCCAATTGGATTTGTACGGAACAAAGCTTGTGATGAGTCAGAATTCCAAAGTCCGGATAAAGTAGACATCAATACCCAGAGGGAGCGAAGATGCTCAAGAGATATGCTGACTGTCCTGTCTGTGCCCAGAAGACCGTACTCACAGTGCCATCAGACGTTCTGGACAAGGCGAAGAGATTCCCCTTCACCATCAAAGTTGTCCATGATGATCACTACTTCTACATCAATATCGATTCCAAGGCCCACATTACAGACATTCTCAGTCCAGAACTAGTCGAGTAATTCAGCCAATGTACCTATCACTGGGACTTTCGCCAAGCTCATCTGATGGCCCTTTCTGAGAAACCTCTGCTTTTGCCCAAGAAATGAATTCCATCACTTTGGAAACATCATCATCAAGGATGTCAAAGGCGGCCTTGAGACCAACAAGAGATCCAATCTTTTCGAGCACTGTCCTTGCAGCCCTATAGTCCATCTTGATCATTCCTAGGGTTTCTCCGAGCAAACAGGCACCCTCCATGTTATACATAGAGGCTCCCCAGGCGGGAATGAAACCATTTGCACCGTTGACAACTCCTTCCTTTGTTGCAACGGTCCCGTTGATGTCAGAGATTCTTTCAAGTAGGCTGGCGGAGCTAGCCGACACAAAGACACGTGGGGGAGACGGGTACGCATCGAAGAACTCCTGATAGCCTGTTTCGTATGCCGCCATTGCGAACACCTCCTTGACGCCAAGCGAAGTGAACTCTTGGACTACAAAGTCCGCGTACTCAAAGACTCCACGTCCAGATGCAGGCTGAAAGTCAGCTGTCAGAATCAGGATGTCGTGAGGTTCATCCGGGGCTGATCTATACAATAGGATAGAGCTCTTTGGAAAATGGCTTATCCCGTCCTTAACCATTACACGAGGAGGGAAGTCATCAGCGAAGAAGTCCATTACTGGCTTTGCATCTAGCACTGCTGCGAGTGTTTCAACAGCGATTCTTCCCACACTTGCTATTCCTGGAAGACCTAATACTGCAACGGGACTCTTCAATGAGTTTTCATCGATGTCCACAAATCGTCGTGTATACATTGACATTCGTTCCTTACAAGGGATTCTTGGGGATGAACACATTAAGTACTATCGGTGCTGGAAACTAGAGACCATAGAACTTGAAGGCGCTTTGAGTCGTCACATCTGCCACATGTTCCATAGGCAGGTCCAACACTTCAGCAAGTGACTGACACCCGATTGCGATGTTTGCAGGCTCGTTCCGTCTTTCCGTTGGGGATAGATAGGGCCCGTCTGTTTCAAGTAAGATCTGCTCCAAAGGCAGCGCTTGAGCTATATTGACACGACTGCGATATCGAATGAAGTTCGCTGGCAGAGTTATGTGCCATCCGTGATCAGCCACCGTTCGGGCTACATCAAGAGTGCCATCAAAGCAGTGCATTAGCACACCATTTGTGGCGCGCCTCTCCAGAATTGAGACCGCTTCAGCTTCAGCTTTTCTTGAGTGAATCACAAGCGGAAGGCCCAACTCATTTGCGAGTTCTATGAACATGAGGAACAATGGCTCCTGCCCTCTACGCTTGGCCGAATCCTTGACCCAATGGTAATCTAGACCGACCTCACCAACAGCCACAATGTCCTTAGCGTATTTCCGCGTTAGTCCGATTGTCTTCTCTGCTACTTCAACGGTCAAAGTCGATGCCTGACCACCTGCACTGTGATATATGAAACCGCTATGCTTATCCACGATTCCTAGGGTGCGCCGGAAGGAACCTGGGCCTATTGAAGAGGTCACCATTCCAACGACTCCAGCTTTCTTCGCTCTATCTATCACTCGGTCAATGTCGTTCTTGAAATGTTTCATGTCAATGTGAGTATGAGCGTCAAAGAATCGCATAATCTGGACCACTCTCCATCTATTGTATTCATGCCGGTCCCATTATCATTGACTTGGGGAATGGCTATTCATCTGGGTCTTTCTTGATAGCTTCTCTTACGTAGGAACTGAAATCAGAGGTTTCTCCATCACGCTGGACTCTGATTCTTGGGCCCTCCCCTTTAACTTGACGCTCGATGTACATGACGTCGAGGCGACTCATTAGCTGGCGGTATCCTCTGTATACAATGAGGTAGAGAATGACCTCTTCAACCTGTTTCCCAATCCGGGGCTCTTGCTTCAGTATACGCTCCAATTGCTTCTGCGCGTCTGGGTCAAGGAACTTCCTGAGTAGCTTTGCACGCTCAGCTGTCACCTTCTCCTCACGTTCACGTGTGGCCTCAAGCTCTTTCTCACGCTTCACAAGCTGAGCCATCTTCTTTCTTCGTATCTTCGCCAAATCTGGATCATCATCAGTCAGGGCCACAACCTCACCTTGGAATCGCTTAGCAAGCACAGTTAAGCCTAACGATGCAACCAGAAGTGCTTTTTAGGCTTCAAGTAGAACTAGAGCCGACAACACAGGTAGTAGTGTTGGGGTATGCCATAGTTGACATCAGCAGAAACCTGCAAATTCCTCTCAATCTCAAAGTCTGGACATTCATGCAAACTGAGAAACCAGATCTTGGCAAGGTCCGAAGTAGAGGCGAAATGCATCAAGACGAACTTGGCGGTGATCTGTGTCGACGCCTACACTGCCCTAGCAAAGGGCCAGGACGCAGCTAAGGCAAACAGTACAGATGCATTCCTATGGATGGTCGAATCGGCAAATCAATTTGAGAATCTGGGAGAAACTGACAATGCAATAATGGCGGCCGTCAATACGATAGATCTCGCAGTGAAGATGAATCTGATTGAGAAGGGGTACGAGGTATTCCGATACTCGAGATCAATGTTTGAATCCGGTCTTGCCAGGAATGACCCCTCACTTGCGAACCCGGCCCTCAAGCAGACTCTTGTATCAGAGGGACAGAAGCTATTGGAAGCAGCTCGGAAGGCACATGTGGGCTCACCAATGGCCGACATGCAAGCAGAGCTGAAGGCGAGCATTCTCACGGGTGTGAGTCTCAAGAAAGTCGAGAAGGAAGAGGCAGAGAAGCTAGTCATCAGTCACGGTAGGTCACTCTACACGAAGAAATCGAGTGAATACAAGGAGGGTGCTGACACCTACCTAGCATCAGGCATAGTTCAGAATGCCATTGTCTTCGCGTGCCTAGGTGCTTTGGCTGACCTCATGCTAGGATTGCCAAAAGAGGGTCTTCAGTTCCTGAGTGATTTCACCGAACAGTCCGGCAAGAAGAAGGAGTTCCTTGCCAACAAGTGCTTTCAATGGACCAAGCTGGTGTTCTCTGGTCTGATCAAAAGAGATGTTGATGCCATTGAACAAGCAAGAACCCTTTTCCTGAAAATCCCATTTAGCTTCAAAGACGACATGGAATTTGCGAGGCGAGTCATGGAGTCTGTTCACAGAAGAATCAGTCAGTAATGCGCAATCTGGCAATGAAGAAAGCGTTGGAATCATGTTTGTGAGGGAATAGTCTAGCTGTCTTCTCTGAACAATTGAAACCATCGTATCCCCTTGAACCTTCAATCGGGATCTCCAGTAGTTCAAAGCTATGACGAGTCATGGCTGAGTCAATCTGAGATTCGCCCTCGTGTGGCAAGAGTGAGCATGTCGCATAGACAATCTCTGTTTCCTAACAGCAGACGCTGCCGAAGCCCCAGTCCGTGAAGCTGATAAGATCCTCATCG
>JBHLRV010000141.1:0-4967 GCA_048882205.1 Candidatus Thorarchaeota archaeon
CTCTCGCTTGACCATGCCATCCACGACGTGGCAAGCTCTCACGGCACACTGGGCTTCATTACTGAGTTGAAGGTCAACATTAGACCTTTGGTCAGTGAAGCACTCGTGGGAGCTCTGGCTGAGTTCGATGATTATGACGGTCTGGGACAGGCCGTGGATGGCATGGTCAAGCGAGAGAGCCCAATCCGCTATGGAGAAACCATTGTCATGGCACATCCTGATGTTAGAGAGGGCTTCAACCCGCCGCTCCTGATTCTTCAGTACCCAGAGGAATACGAACCCGAGTTGAACGATTTCATCGATGTGAAAAGATTGGACCAAGAAGAGTTCCAGAGAATGAAGGACATCCGAATCAAGCTTCCAAAGCGGAATCCTAAGGATGGAGTTCAGTTTGCCCTCTTTGAGGGTTACGGCTTTCACGGAGAGAGTCTGAGGAACATGCAGAGAACCTTGGGTGAGATTGATGCCTTGTTGCGAGGCCACGGTCTCGTGCCCTTTGCCAAGTACGGACACGCACCGAGCAAGTGGTACCTCGGTGATAACAGTGCGGCATATGGCATCATCATGCATTCAAGAGAGATTAGACCCGAGGGGAAGAGTGGAAACGAGCTGTATCAGATATTGCTCGATATCGTCGACAAGTGTGAGAGTCTTGATGTGACACCGAAACCCGAGCACAAGTGGCCCTTCAGTGACAAGGTGAAAATTGCCAGAATGGAGGAACTCAGAGAGGCAATGGGTCACGGATTCAATAGCTTTCTTCTGGACGAAGAATGTGGTGACGTTCTGAGCTCGATGGTGTAGGACAGGCCTCGAATACTTTCGGCACTGCCTCTTAGGGGGTTTATATGGGGACCTCTAGACCAGAATATGATGAGGATGGTTCGTCAGCATCGAAGTCCAAAAGGCTTGTTCGACCCTTACTACGTTCCTGAAGAGATTCTTCATCGCGATCGGGAACTTGGGATGATTGATGGTATCTACAGAGACAGCTGCCAAGACGACTACGGAGTAAACTGCTTGGTTCACGGGATCACTGGTGTAGGGATGACTGTCTTCTCGCGTTACTTCCTCACAAAGCTGACTCCTAAGCGATTCGACGCTCATACTGTATACGTAAATGCTCGGAGGAAGGAAGTCTTGGAGATAGTTGCCGAGCTGAATGATAAGATACACAGAGAAACAAATACTCCTATCACTGTGGCATTTGACATGGATGTTCTGTGGATGCAGTTCAAGCGTACCGCAGCGGCCACCAACAAAAAGACGGTGTTCGTCATTGACGGCATAGATGAAACTAACGAGGAAGTCTATTCCAAGCTGGCGCATCTCTCGAAGGAGATTCGAGCGAGCACAATTGGAGTGCTGAACAGCCATGACTATCGGCTTCTAACAAAAGGCCCGGCCACCAAAATGGCGTATGATTTTGAGATACCCCTGGACACATATACGCAGTCGCAGTTGTATGAGATTGTTCGAACGAGAGTTGAAGACACATTCCCATTGGGCTTGACCGACGAGGTTGTCAGATACATCACAGACTGTGTGATTGAGTTTGATGCTGGAAAACCCAGAACCTCGATTGAAGCACTCAAGGCTCTCTGGCCTTTGGCAACAAGTGGTCAGGAGATCACGTCAGACGCTGTGAGGGCGGCCACCTCAAGGATTACGAGTGCAGTCCAGGACATGGACTACATGGACACAATTGAGGCGATTAGCATGAACGACTTCATGACGCTGCTCGTTCTTGAGAGTATGACACAACATCTGATGACTTACAAGACTGAAACGTACATCGACAGACAGACACTGAATGAGCTCGTGATGATAAAGTGTGAAGAACAGGGAGTACGGTTCATTCCGGAGGACATAGAGAGAAGTCTTCAGACCTTGATATTCCAGAGCGTGGTGTTCGAGTCAGGCTACTCAAGAAACTTGCTCTATCTCATCACGCCTCCGGAGATACTCTATGATGCAGCCCTCAGCTTGAAACGAGAGCTCACCAGGAGAAAATGAGATGGTTGTGGGCCGGATGGCCGGCTCCACAGCCTAGGTCTACTGGGCTTTCTTCTCGGCGTACTCTTTCTTGACCCAGTCCTCGGTTGGTTTGTTAAGCGCACCGACCTCGCCGTCGAAGTCAGTTGGCTCAAGAACTGCAATCCAACCAGCACCGTACGGATCCGCGTTGAGGAGGCCAGGGTTGTCCTTTAGACCATCATTGACCTCAGCGATAGTGCCCGAGAGTGGGGATTTGACCGGGCCTGTCCATTTACCTGATTCCAAAGTGCCAATGCTACGTCCTGCCGCGATTGCCTTCCCAGCAGGTCTTAGTCGTACGAACTTGATCTTTCCTGCCAAGTCCATGCCAAAGGTCGTGAACCCAAGGCGAACCTTGCCGTTCTCCTTCTTGACCCAGATCTGGTCCTCTGTGTAGAACAGGTCGTCTGGCCACTCAAACCCTTCATACGTAACCATGATGTAGTCACCGGAACTGGAGACGGCATGCCTCCTTTTTAAGTCTACTACTTTAACCAACGGCTTCGAGCTTAGATCGCGAGTGTTAGCTAGTCCCCGTTCTCGCCATTTATTACTCGTCGGACGTGCTCTACCTCTTCAACGTCTACTTCGACATAGACTGGACCCGAGTAGCCGCAGGTCTTGTCGGAGCAGTAGTATGTCTTGGGGACCAACCAGCCACTCACAGAAGACTTTGCCTCTCGAATCTCAGAGTTTCCACATCGAGGGCATACGCGGATTTTCTGCGTCTTGGTCATTTCTTTCCTCCCGGCTTGGTATACATACCTGCACGTGGACCATTTAAAGAGTCTCCCAAATCCGTTCGCCAACCCGCGGATTTTGGGGGGTGGATAAAAACCACAGAGGGCACACCAGTGTGAGATGAAGGGAATTGAGCCGAAACTGCGACCGGGATTCTATACAGCAGACATGGTAGAACGACGTAGGATCAGTAGCGGAATTGACTCAATCGATAGCCTGTTGGGTGGCGGCCTTGAGATGGGGCTCTTGCATCTCTTCTATGGCGCCAGATGCCTCAACGATGACCTGCTCCGCTTTGCTGTTCAGGCGCAGCTTCCTGAGGACAGAGGAGGCGCCAATAGTCCCACGATTATGATTGATAGTTCCAACATCATAAAGATCGAGAAGATCAGAAACCACGCCTTTGACCTCGAGATGGAACCAGAGGAGGTGATGGACAGTATCTACATCTCTCGTGCTTTCAACTCATCTCAGACCTATGACCTTGTGATGAACCAACTGGAGTCGTTCTTTGACAGAGTTCACGCTCGCCTGCTCATCGTGGCAGGACTTCCTGACCTCTACCTCTCTGAAGGCATCACTGGAGAGGGGCTTCAACATCTCACGCATATGGCGACGAAGCTGATGACCTTCACTCTCCAGAGAGGGATAGTCACCGTCATCTCTGCACCTCCATCTCCGAGAAGTCCCAGCAAGCCTGCAGGGGGAAAGGCCCTAGCAAGTTGCGCTCAAGTCCATGTCTATGTTGAGGAGTCCAGGATGTATGTCAAGCACACTCTATCGAAGCATCCTCAGTATCCCGTCAGACGAACCTCTAGAACAAAGCCAGTGGCCTCAGGAACCACACTTCCACTCTCTCACTTCCTCAGAAATGGAGAGGAAGGAGAACGAGAGGAGTAAGTATGAATCCCTCTACTCCTCACGCTTTCCAACACTCTTGACAAGCTCGTCAGCCATTTCGCGTGGTAGCTTCTTGGCCTGCTCAATGATAACGTCGATCTCGTGAGCAGGGACGCCTCTTCGAATGAGCTCTGCCTTCAGCTCCTCAAGCTCGTAGGGACTAAGCCGATCATCTATTTCCTCTTCTGGAGGAACGGGTTCTTCAACTGTCGGTTCTTTGACGTCAACCAATCGCTCGACTTCCTCTGGTGGTTTGACGACAGGTTCCACGATGGGCTCCGGAATCCTATCAGGAACGACCTCCTCTAGGTCAGCAAGCCTGCGTCGTGCCTGTTCACCAACTTCCTCGAGCACTTCTTCGACAGTCTTGCCGTCCCGTCTTGCTGCGCGGACTGCCTCCTGGTCTATGACTTCTCTCACGAATGTGGCCTGTTCGCTCACTCTCATCTTCGAGATGTCAGCCTTGAACTCCTCAAGCTCCTCCGGGCTCAGGTTTGTCATGATTTGCAGCTGAACGAGTAGCTCACCCATCTCTGGGACTTCCACTTGCACCGACTCCTCTGGCATTTGGTAGGCAA
Organism: Candidatus Thorarchaeota archaeon; assembly: GCA_048882205.1. Classification (GTDB taxonomy): domain Archaea; phylum Asgardarchaeota; class Thorarchaeia; order Thorarchaeales; family Thorarchaeaceae; genus SMTZ1-83. The sequence goes on from JBHLRV010000141.1 coordinate 4,257, forward strand.
CACGCTTGATCTTGAGTTCCTCAAAGGTGTCATTGAATAGGTCGGCAACCAGCTGTTGGCGATTTTTGACACCACTAATTGCTGAAGGCATCTTGCCTTTCCTCAACGCCTTGATCTGAGCATTGATCTGGCGCAGCCTCTTGGGTACACTCCAAATCCTCACGTAACCGATCAGAAGCATGATGACGACTACGGCTATGGGGAGACCGTACTGTGCAAGATTCAAGGTCAGAATGTCCATATCACTCAAAACAACCACAACTCGTATGTCATCCACTGTTATGCCCAGGAAGCTACCTCGGTCCACTGATATCACAAGGAAGCCAGATCCTGAGTTCCAGATGCCCGAAGGTGAAATCGTGACCAAATAGAGACCAGGCACTGTGTCCGATTCCTCATAGGTGACTTGAGCTATACTAGGCACTGTGCTCACGTTGAGGGTTGCCTCGGGAATTCCTGCACCATGCCAAGTATCATTGTAGAAAACCTCGAGCACAAACGTCTGACCATTGATCAGCTCACCCGGCAAGGAGTTCTGTAGCACCAACTCGGTCTGCGTTTCTATCACGTATATCTGGAAAGTGATATCACGTCTTGTACGGTTCTCCAGATACATCTCAAGGCTCAATGTGTATGGCTCGGGTGACACTGCGGCTGCAATCAAGGGGTTTCTCGTATCGAAGACGAGGCTGTAGAATCCATTGCTTAGCT
>JBHLRV010000142.1:0-4944 GCA_048882205.1 Candidatus Thorarchaeota archaeon
TACTTGGAGCTGATTTCGTGCTCTATGGCCCCATCAAGCATGCAGCAATCACTTTCCCCTCGATTGCTATGATAGACGTGGCGCTCTCAGGAGCACTCCTTGAGGACAGGCTGAGGCCCGAACGTCCTCATCCCAGATACCTGATTGGATAGGCGAGAATCTTGAGCGAATGCCTCCTCGTTTTTGAGCCATCTGGACTAAGAATCTCCGTTGGAGATGCGATCTCAGTCCTCGATGCGGCTCGAAGACTTGGACTACACATCTCCTCCGAATGCGGCGGACGAGGCACTTGCGGTAAATGCCTTGTCGCAATGAGACCAGTGCCAGCTCCATCTGACAAGGATCTCCAGCATCTATCCGAAGATGACATTGCCAATGGGTTGCGACTCGCGTGTCAACACTCTGTCACCACCAATACGAGGGTTGTTGTGCATCAGGCCATTGCCAAGACGAAGATTCTTGTTGAAGGTATGACAATAGGCGAGGAGTGGGACATTGATGACGGCCTATCTCCTAGTAAGGGCGTCGCGATTGATCTAGGTACTACGACCATTGTTGCATATATGATGAATCTGGGAGATGGAGTTCAGATTGGGCAAGCTGCCGCGCTGAACCCTCAAGTCATATACGGTGAAGATGTGATGTCCCGCATTACATATGCGACAAGGGAAGAGAACGGAGGAGTCGCTCTCAAGGAGGCTGCCCTAAAGAAGCTTGATGAGCTGCTGAGAACTCTTGCTGAATCGGTTGGGGTCAGCCTGAAGGAAATCACCAGACTATCCATTGTCGGAAACCCCGCGATGCACCACTTACTACTGGGTCTAGATGTAGGTTCCCTCGGCATGGCACCTTACGAACCAGTCATCTATGAATCACTCACGACAAACGGGAAGGTACTTGGGTTAGAAACTGCAAAGGAATCGCACGTGTATCTTGCTCCAAACATAGCAGGATTTGTGGGTGGTGACGCAGCCGCTTTCATTCTCTCACAGCGCTTGGACAAGGCTGAAGATGTTGTCCTAGGGATTGACATAGGCACAAATGGAGAGATAGTCCTCTCTGTTCGCGGGGATATCTCTTGCTGCTCAGCAGCAGCTGGTTCTGCTTTCGAAGGCGCCTTGACAAAGCACGGAATGCGTGGACAAGAGGGTGCTATAGAGTATCTGAAGATTGAAGACCCTAGAAGCGCTCCAGAGATATTCGTCATTGGTGACGTCGCACCCAGGGGACTTTGTGGCTCCGGAATTGTGGATACTGTCGCACAGCTCAGAGCTGCCAATGTGGTTGATGCCGGAGGAAGAATGCATGAAACTGCACGGGTCGAAGAGTCTGACGAAGGAGAGCGTTACTACATAGTAGTCGAAGAGGGAGAAGAAGGGTCAGAGCGTCGAATAGTGTTTACCCAGAATGATGTACGGCAGGTACAACTGGCGAAAGGAGCAATCCTTACAGGCGCAACAATTCTGATGGAGTCTGCGGGAGTCGAGGTTTCGGAAATCGACAGACTTCTGCTAGCAGGCGCCTTCGGGAACTACATCAACCCTGAGAGTGCTCTTGCAATAGGCCTCCTTCCACCCGTGGGACTTGACAAAGTAGTTCCAGTAGGCAACGCAGCTGGCGAAGGAGCCAAGAAGATGCTCCTGTCATCGAAAATGAAAGCCCTAATTGAGCAAATCGTGTCCGGTGTGAAGTACTTGGAGCTTGCTACTCAGAAGAGCTTCTCGAAGGTCTTCGCCATGTCGACTCTCCTTTCAAGCACTATGCCGAAGCGACCAAGCGAACGATAATGAAACATATATGCCACGCGGATAGAAAAGAGCAGAGTCGTAAGGCGAGCTACTTCCGCCTCTGGCAACAGCGGAAATGTGTGTCTAGAGCAAGGAAAGCAGTGGTGCATACAAATGAGTGAACTCACAGAGGCATTTGTTGAACTTGAAGAGAAGAGAGTGTGTGATCTTGTTGAAGCGCAAATCTCGGAGGGCAGAGACCCTCTGATGATACTTGAGGATTTGAAGGCAGGAATGGACATAGTCGGTCAGAGATTCTCTGACAACGAGTATTTCCTTGTTGAACTCGTCATGTCGGCTGACGTCTTCAATCGGGCATTGGAGATTCTTGAGCCAAAACTCCTTGAAACACAGACAAGTGTAGAGAAAGGAAAGATTGTCATTGGTACCGTAAAAGGAGACATCCACTACATTGGCAAGAACCTAGTTGTGGCCTTTCTAAAGTCAAATGGGTTCGAGGTATACGATCTTGGAGAGGATGTGGCCCCAGATACTTTCATCGAGGAGCTCAAAGCAACTGGCGCGCCAGTTCTGGGCCTGAGTGGGCTCATAACTACAACGCATGATGTCATGAGAGAAACCATCGATGCCGTCCAAGAAGCAGGTCTCCGAGAGAAGGTCAGAGTCATGATTGGGGGTTGTGATGTCAATCAGGACGTAGTTGATTACACTGGCGCTGATGGTTTTGGAGCAGATGCTTTAGGCGCTGTTGGTCTTGTAAGACAGTTCCTTGCCGAGCTAGGTCACAAGCCCTGATGATTGAACCAATGATGACTTGGAATAAGTGGTGATTTGTTTGTCCCTCCGAAAGGGAAAGAGGGCTCTCAACATCGGTAGTGAAAGGACATGTGATTGTGATCCTAACCATATCAACTGCTTGACAGCAAAAGAATGGCTTCAACACCAGATTGCTGTGTGGGAGTTCTACTATGAGAAGCGAGACATTCGTGACAAGACGATACACCCAGCTGTCTTCCCCATATCTCTGCCGACAAAATGCATCAGGCTCTTCTCACATCGGGGGGAGCTTGTTCTGGACCCCTTCGTAGGGTCAGGAACAACGCTGGTGGCTGCTCAAGACCTCGAACGGAACGCAGTAGGCTTTGACCTCAAGGAGGAATACGTGCAGATATCCAATGAAAGGATTGGAGCAGATAGAACCAAGAAGACTCTTCAAATGGCAATCTGCGACGACGCACACAGTATTCCGAGATATCTAGAGGATCAGACTGTTGCACTGGTGGTAACTTCTCCGCCTTACGCCAACCTACTAAATCGCAGACGCCGCAACAAGAGTAGACGTGGGGACCTTCGCAATGATGAACACTATCTGACGGTTCAGCAATATTCTGATGACCCGAGAGACCTTGGCACAATGAATGTCCACACGTACGCAGAAACACTAGGTCGAATCTTCAAAGGGATTCTTCCGCTGATGAAACCGAGAGGCCACTGTGTCATCAACATCAGCGATTATTGGTGGGAGAACAAGCGAGTACCCGCACACCTTCACGTGATTGAGGCGATGCAAGAAGTCGGGTACGAACTCCGAAATACCATAGTTTGGGACAGACGCAACCTAGTAAACAGAGCCGGCATTTTCGGTTGGCCTTCAAACTACATCACACTGACTACTACCTTTGAGTACCTCCTTCATTTCTGGAAACCGGAATAGCGACCTTGGGCTAGTCTATCGAAAGTCCTAGAGCTGGGAAGACGAGGTCCTTCACCCTCTGCACATTGCTTCTCACGATACTCCACGTTTCCTCGTCATCATCAAAGGGCGGTTCTTGCGGAGGCGGTTCATACTTGCGTCCAGAAATCACAGACATCACTGTTCCTATGCCCCAAAGGAAGGAGTCGCGATGGTATCCGCCACCTGAAAGGACGGCCATCTGGCCGCTAGCCCATGCATGAGCTGCCTCGTGAATACGTTCCGTCACGTATCGTATCATGTCTGTCGTGAGTGTCAGATGAGTGAGGCGATCCATGTAGTGGGCATCAAAACCAGGGATGAAGATCACGAATTGGGGTCTGAAGAAGTCCAGAAGAGAAGGAACAATCTCGTCGAAGGCATATCGGTATACGGCATCACCTGAGTCCATTGGAAAGTGCATGTTTACATTGTAGCCGAGTCCTGGGCCGTCCCCGATGTCCTTTATGAAACCATCATGAGGGTACATCCATTCTGGGTCCTCATGGAAGGAGATCTGCATTACTTCCGGGTCATTGTAGAAATAAACCTGAGTTCCATTGCCATGATGAACATCGAAATCAGCTATTAGTATCCGTCGAAACCCTCTGTTCTTCAGATAATAGACTGAGGCTGCAACGTCATTGAATATGCAGAAACCTCCACCTTGCTCAAAGCTTGCATGATGAAACCCTCCCGTCGGAGAAACTACATGATTGACTTTCCCATTGACAATTGCCTCTACACCTGTCACTGTTGCACCGCTGGTGATTCTCGCATTGTCGTAGATTCCCTTGAATCCAGGCGTGTCAATGTCAATGTCTCCAATGCCACTCTCAGAGATCTCTCGGACCATGTTCAAGTATTCCTGAGAATGAATCCTTTCGAGAAGTGGTAATGCCATTGGTTCTGGTGTGATTATTCTGACATTAGGTTGCGCAAGGAATTGGGTCTCTTCAAGAAACTGCTTCACCATAAAGAACCGGCCAACACGGATAGGGTGCCTGGTGCCGAAGTCGAATGTTTCAAGCTCTGGACTCCAGAGAAATCCGATGTCGCATCTAGTGATGGAAGCACTCATTATGACGTTGCTGCCAGCACATGCTTATATGCTTACATGAGTAAAGCCAACAAGGTGCTTGGTCGAACGTGAGATTGCGAGAAGTCGCAAGGGTACCAATCTCCGCCAATGCCTACAGCCTGTACGTCAGGCAAGGAAGAGATGCGAGAACTCAGGTATTCTCTCTAGACTATTCCGAGAAACTCAGAGTATATGACCCTCAGGGCTCCCTCGGTTCATCTAGAAGCTGGAGCAGCAAGGTCAGGTGTATTGCCGTTGCTGACATAGAGAGTGAGGGAGAAGACGCTCTTGTTGGCGGAGTGGGAAAACGAGTACTTGTAGTCGACCAACGCGGGCGCACGCTATGGAAGATCGAGCTAGAGAGTTCAGTGATTGCGTGCGAT
>JBHLRV010000143.1:0-4925 GCA_048882205.1 Candidatus Thorarchaeota archaeon
CCTAGTGTCGGCAGTTCCTGTGCCTAATCCAGAGTATAGAGGCCGAGCACAAGTCTTGGCCGGAGAAGTACCAAGTCCCATCAATCCGCCAACAGGGTGCCGATTTCATCCTCGATGTAGATTTGCGAAGGAGATCTGTAGAGAGGACGTGCCTGAACTTCGAGACATGGGTGAGGGTCATCTAGTGGCCTGTCACTTCGCCGGAGAACTGGATTTGGAATACAAAGAGGAAGTTGAGGCCGCGGTGATTGGCACCTAATAGACTCCCACAAGACAGAGGCCTACCTAGGATCTGATGACATCACATGGAGGTAAGATGAATGGAAAACGAAGAAACGCGAGAAGACTTCGACTGGTCGCAGTACGGAGAGCATGATGAACCGACACATCCTCCCCTTGACGGGAAGGACTACGTTGCACTCCTCATTGCATCTATTCAAACCATCTTCCTTCCCCTCGTCCTGCTTGCAATAGTTCTAGTCTCAATTGGGATTATCTTCGTTTTGTTGCCCTAGCCGGAGTGAGTGCAGTTGCGGAGAATCGCTTCCCTGCGTGGACTCCGTTGGGCAACCATACTGATGTTCCTGATACTAATAGCAGGGCTGATCGGATCCGTGGCGGCACAAGTTGCCATCTTCCGCTACATCGTGGAAGTTCTTGGATTTGTGATGAGTGGCTTCCTACTTCTTGTGGGGGGTTGCCTTTTTTCTAGGCAGCCTCTTGAAGATTCAAAAAGGTATGATGATGAGGGCCTCCCGACTTCATCTTGGCGGACTGCACTGCTCGGCCTAACTCTAATAGTCACTAGTGTCGTTCTCTTTGCCTATGGCCTTCTCTTCACTTTGGTCAGCATCATACTTGGTATCTAGGGCGAATATGTCCTGACCACCCTTTATGAGCCTGTAGACTGTTCCAGGCATGATTAGTAATGCTGTTGAGATTGAGGCCACCAAAGCTACAAAGACGACATAGGCCACTCCGGGATTGACAACTGCTACTGGAGTGAACACATGAGTGAGAAGGAAGCCAAAGAGTGCTGCTACTCCATAGAGGGCCGATTCCAGCATTGCATCACTCATCGGAGCGAGCACCACACCAACAACAATCAAAATCCTAAACCACCTATCAATCGCCTTTGAAGAAACACTTGCATAGGCAAGGTCCGCAACTTTGAGCTGAAATGGATTTTGCTCCATCAACCAGGAAAGAAGTCCAAAAGACATCCCGACGTCTAGTGGAGCCTGTACTATAAAGAAGGCAACTACGGCAACTAGAAGTGATCCGCCTGTCGCCGCAAGACCCCCGAGTGCGAGATACGCAATAATCATCGGCAGGATTCCTACCAAACTACCAAGAGCCAGAGTGGCCTCAAGAGTCTTATCAGCGATCAGTTCCCGGAAGGCATTGCCGCTCTTCGAGTGACGTCCTTGGATGAGGTTCTCCATTGCCCATCCATACGAAAGGCAGCCGGAGTAGTGTTTCCTCCCAGACAGGTCCATTGTGTCGGGGTCAAATCTGGCTGTGAGATATATGAATAGCTCTGTGAATCGCCTTGCTCGCCTGCGCCAGACGAGAGCCATGGCAAATGAAACAATGCTAAGCAATATCACAACCAGAGTCATGTACATGCTCTAATCCCTTCGCGAGATTCTTGGCCTGAACCGGATACCCTTGAAATGAGCTATCCGTCAACACCGTATGCTAATACCACCAGCCAATCTACATCTTTGAGCTCTTGAATTTACCTTTCTACGCTTGGAATTCAGCTGTTGTCTAGTGTTCAGGGACAGGAGTGTTTTAGGACAATCCGGCAATACACTGACTCTACTGAATGGAGCCAAACAGAATCAACGCCAAATCTCGGAATTCAGAATCAGTTTGACAAGTAGCCAATGCGAAAGTGAAGTAAACCCGGATGGTCTACTCTAGACGAAGTGTTCCTCTCTCCTTAGTCTGATCTGTTTGCGAATCCACCTCACTGCTAGATACACGAGCACAAAAGTGAAGGGGATGCCAGAGATGTATAGAACCAAGGCGAGTGGATACGAGAAGTCAGCCACCGGGATGAACACATACATCACGAAGAAATTGAAGAAAGCAGCAATTGAAAATGCCACGGCCTCTGGAATAAGCTCACCCCATGGTGCAACGAATATGGACACTGCGCCGAGAGCCAATACTGACCTTATCCATGATCTGATTCGGTTGGATGCCACATTTGCGTAAGCAAAGTCCCCTTTCTTAAGTTCTGGCAAGTCCTGTTCAACCAGGTGATTGAGGAGGTCATACGAAACTTCTACTTCCCCGGGACTTCGTACAATGAATACAGCAATAATGACTAGTGCAAGTGAGGCCCCCGCCAGCGTGAAGCTCTGGAAAAGGACGAATACTAGAATCACCGGAAGTATCCCAAGTGCCATTCCAATGACCATGGTTCCCACCAATGTGTTCTGTGCGACAAAGTCGCCCAGAGTTCCTTCCGCTTTCAAGTAGTCGCCGTGTACGACACTCTTCATGAACCATCTGTGTGATATGCAGTCAGTGTATTTCTGGGCGCCACTAGTGTCAATTTCGTCAACATTGAACCTTCCGCTGAAGTAGATGAAGAGTTCATCGAATGCGATTAGTCGTCTGTGCCAGAGCAGAGCGATGCTGATTGACAGGATTCCCAGGAGCAGCAATGCAGTTACCATGTACATCTAGCTCTTCGCTCCTACAAACCGCTGAAACGCCAAGAACCATATATCAGCCAAGAGTCTGCGCCACAGGTCTGTTTCAGGGTCCTTGGAAACTCCCACAAGCAGGTGAACAGTGCCTCTTAGCTTTGCCGATTTCCTCTTCTCCACATGCAGCGTTACACTCTCTCCTGAGAGCTCTAATTGTATGCCATGCTCGTAGAAGACTCTTGCTGGTGCCGAATAGTCATAGTCAAGTTCATTGATTGGGTCCGGGTGGATTCGCACACTTGCCTTGGCTACTTCCGCTACAATCTCTAGCTTCTTGAACTCGTAGTTCGGTACTAAATCCCAAGTTTCAGGTAGCCCGAATTTCCTTGCGGTAACCATGCTCTGTGGAATGAATCCGCTGAAGTCCCCACCATCTCCGGCTATGCTGAGCGTCGGAGGTGTTCTTCTGAACGTTAGGGTATTTGAGGTGATATCCCATCTCTTGACTGACTTTGGATTTGATGCGCTTTTCTCTAAATGGTCCCAAAAGCAATAGGGCATTGTCGTCATGGCAAGCATCTTGTCCTTATCCCAAGGCTTTCGGTCCATCAGAGCCCAAGTGGCTTCATTCAATACGAACAGAGACATGCACAAAGGTGGGATTTGCGGTGCGTTATCTTCCAGAAAGGCACCGAGGCCTTTCTCTCCAGAGATTTGTTCTATTATCTCGTCGAGCTGAAACGAAGTAAGATCGACTGGTCTGTCTTCCTTGAACTGAAGGTATTGGTCTTCTGAGAAGCGGATTACGATATCGAATCTCGCAGCGAATTCTTCGTACGTGTCTTGGGAATATCCGACTTTCATCTCTGAACAGGTTCCTTGCGTTCGAGAGTCTTACAAAACGGTTTCGCATTTGGCATTTGTGCCACCTTGCAGATGTGGGATTGAGAGTCTGCTCCAAAGCTGACTTATTCCGTTTTCTACGTCCGAAGACGCAGTAGAGCACTTCCTGAATGGTATCTTCGCGAATATTGCGATAGACCTAAAACCTCGTTGAATGCTTTTTGGCTCTGTGAACACCATGAATAGTCTACACGGTCGCGACCTTCTCTGCACACAAGATTGGAGCATCGAGGAGCTAGAGCGAACCCTTGATCTCTCATTTGAGTTCAAGGCAAACCGCTATGACCACACTCTGAACAGTTGTCTTGATAGACGTACTTTCTTCATGTTCTTCTACAATCCGTCTGTTCGCACAAGACAGTCGTTTGAGGCCGCAGCTTCGGAGCTTGGCGGTCATGCCCAGTTCTTGGAACCCAAGACAATGAGACTCAAATCTGCCAAGACTGCAGGGGAAACTGTCGAAGACGCGGCGCAAGTCATGAGTAGATATGCCGTGGGCATTGGCATCAGAATCCTTGAAACCGCCTTGGAGCACTATGGTCAAGGACATGCACTCCTCCAAGAATACGCAGAGTACGCGAGTGTGCCAATTGTGAGCATGGCTCACGACAAGTTCCATCCATGTCAAGGTTTCGCGGATGTGATGGGCTATCGTATGCATGGTGGAAAGAACCTGAAAGGGAAGAAACTCCTGCAGGTCTGGGGCAAGGGAGCCCTTGTCCGGTCCTGGAGTTCAGTGCAAGAGAGCATTCTCGTAAACAGCAGGCTTGGGATGGATGTTACACTGGCCCATCCTGAGGGATACGACTTGGACCCTGAGGTCATCAAATTGTGCGAGGAAAACGCGAACAAGGCCAAAAGCCGCTTCGAGGTTGTGCACGACCTAGAGGAGGGCTACAAGAAGGCCGACTTTGTTTACTCTCGCAACTGGATGACTGCATCCTTCTATGATGACATGATCAAGAAAGGAGTCGACGCCGCCAAGAAAAAGGAGATAGAAACTGCATCCAAGTATGATGAATGGATAACCACAAAGGACTGGATGGCCAAGACCAATGACGCTTTCTTCACGCACTGTGGGCCAGTCGACCGAAACGCTGAGGTGACAGACGAAGTCTGTGATGGACCAAGATCAATCGTATACGACGTAGCTGAGAACAGGCTCCATGTTCAGAAGGCAATAATGGCGCTCACAATGGGAAAGAAATGAGAAGAAAGTGTTGGAGGTCCCGATTCGGGACCTCCGTGATTGTCGTGGAGGAATTCTCCGAGATAAGACTCGCGGATTTCCTGAGGTACGCAAACACCTACTGTACAAATTGATTGGTTCCTGTTGTTATAAGCAGTCTACTCTCA
>JBHLRV010000144.1:0-4913 GCA_048882205.1 Candidatus Thorarchaeota archaeon
CTTGTAGGCACAGTCGCCTGGATGGCAACCAATCACAAGAACACCGTCTGCACCCTCCTGCAGAGCCTTGAGAATGAAGTTGATGTCGAGTCTGGCCGTGCACGGCATTCGAATCAACCGAGATGTAACGTCATACTGGAGCTTCATTGTGCCTGCTAGGTCTGCTGCGGAATAGGCGCATTGCATACACCCTAGAATGACCACTCTCATGTTCTTGGGAGGCATTTTTCCTTGGCGTCCTTTTGGCGTCTAAGTCGGTGGCTTCAGCGCACCATATAATCTTTCACTTGTGTAACGCGTACTCTAGAACCTCATATGATGGGAATGAACAGGGAAGCTATCACCAGCGAACCAAAGAGCAACTGAAGGAGCCCTGAAACTACTCCAGTGTTTCTTCTGAGTTTGACGAGTATTCCAAGATGAACCATCCCATTTAGAACTCCATTGAGTGATACGCCCAGTCCGAACAGCAGTGCCCATGGATCGCCATTGGCGATGGGGAAGTAGAATAAGAAACTTAGGAGCACGATTGAATGAGAGAATGCCACAAAGAATGCCTTGTCATACATTGGCTCCTTGGGCGTACCGTTTGGATTCTTTCGGATGAGCGCCTCTGCTTCCCAAGCTCTAGTATAGGTTTCTTCCAGAAAGTGAGCTGCATTGGCAAAGCATACCAGGAGAAACAATGTTGGCGAATAGCTCAGAACAGAAACTGAAGCAGGGAAGATCATTCCGACTAGTATAGATACGGTGGCAAGCAGAATCAAGAACGCGACAAGAGGCTTGAAAACCTTCATTGAAACCAAAGAGCGCTGAAACATTGCGTACCTATCAATCTTCAGACGTGTGTAAATCAGGACTGTTTCGATGCTATGAAATAGGTTTGTGCAGGTATCTCATAGTTTATTACATTTCGTTCCTTCACTATAGTTAAGCCGTTCAAGAGGCGCCTGATGGCAGCGTCTGGGCTCTTTGTGTTGAGCAAGGTCATAAACCCAATCAAAAGTTGACCAAGCGACAGAAACAACACAAATGGCAGGTTGGCAAACGGTAAGGCTGGGTATCGAAGTATCAGTTCGATGGTATCAGATACGAAAAAGACAGCTTGACCGAGTGAGAGAAACCGAACCACTGTTGGGTCTAAGACTTGAACGGCTTTCCTGCGTTTTGGGACATCAAACAAATCGCATCGTAGTCGACCTTCATCTCTTCCCTTCTGCCTTTCCCAAGGCTATCTTCACTGCGGCCTCAACCTCTTTCACAGTTGCCATTCTCTTAACTGCAGGCACGCCGTCAACACAGACGCCCCTAGAGAGTCCATACTCTACAACGGCTTTCCTATCATCTGTGTTTACTGCTTGGACTACCGCCCCGTATCTCTTCATGCGTTTCCGGACCTTTTCAACCATCCACCCAGACCACGGGCATTGATCATTGAAAAGAACTTCAACAATCGGTTGATCTCCCTTGTGTAGCTTTCGGGTCTTTGGAGGTATCATCAGCGGAGTTTCACCGCCACCCAGATCGAGATGCAGCAGTACCCGGGTTTCATCACGCTCGACCTCAATGAAATCGAACTTCTCAAAGAAATCGGACGGCATATACGGCATGAAACCAAACCACTTGTCGCCGTCGTATGCTAGGACGCTTAGCCCTCCGAAATCTCTGGCCCTGTCGATGCAGTGCTCCATGAGGAGTCTAGCCACTCCCATATGCCAGAATGCCTCTGCAACCCAGATGCAGTTGATGAATAGTGACTTCGTGCCTTCAACGGGTTCGGATGCATACTGAATGGGAACATGTTCAATCAGACCTTTTCGCTCTCCAGTTGAACCCAGAGCGGCAGTCACTTGAAGTCCCTTTGGCATCATGGTCCTCAACCACTCCTTTCGGGCTTCCATGCTTGGTTTCATAATCTTGCGCCATTTTGCCGGGACGCTAGGATCAAGGCATATAGAGGCGACGATATCAAGCTCTTGTTCAGACAATACACGAACCTGCATGGTTTTCCTCTCTGTTGCGTATTTGATCACAGTGACCGGAGAAGCTACGTTTGCCTAATCCTAACCTACTAGCTCTTCGGCTTCCGCATACCATGATGGAGCTACAATGCATAAGAACACTAAGTCAGTCTTTCCCGTGTTCTCAATGTATTGGACTCCCATTGGTGGAATGTGGATTGTGTCCCCCGTGCTCACATCTGCGGTTTCGTCGTCGATGTGCATCCTACCTGCCCCTTGGAGCACATAGTAGACCTCAGAGGCCTCAAAGAAACGATGAGGAGCGGACGATTCACCTGGCTTGACAATAGCATGGGCCAGACTATAGTCCAGTTTCAGGTCGGTTTCTTCGTGTCTGGGGTTCAATACTTCACGAAGAACCGTGCCATCGAGAGCCACAATCTCTTCACATTCGTTGAGTCTTCTTATCCACATGTTTCATCACCTGGTTAAGGCTGGTTCAGAAATCGGGCGGCTTCATGTTCACCCACTTCGGATGCTTCTTCATCGCTGGTTCATAGCCCTTCAGCACGTGACGACCTAGAATCAGCCGCTGAATCTCACTCGTGCCTTCGTATATCTGGTACAGCTTTGCGTCCCGGAACAGCTTCTCGAGCGGATATTGGTCGATGTAGCCGTATCCTCCATGGATCTGCACAGCTTCACTCGCTATCTCCATGGCGGCGTCCGTCGCATAGGCCTTTGCGACGCTTGCAGGCACAGTGCAGTCGTCTTCTGTGTCAGCTGCCACTGCTGCTTTCAGATAGAGTGCACGGGAGGCCTCTATCTTCATGAACATCTCAGCTAGCTTGAACTGTATCACTTCGAACTCTCGTAGCTTCTGCGTGAATGCCTCTCTCTTATTGACATACTCTCTGGCGTATTCCATGGCGGCCCTAGCAAGACCTGTAGAGAAGGCTGCAATCGCAGGCCTAGTCATAGAGAAAGTCTTCATTGCAATGGAGAATCCCTTGCCCTCTGACCCCAAGAGGTTCTCCTCTGGGACTCTGGCATCTCGAAAGACGACAGAAGAAGTGGCAGATGCCCTGTGACCCATCTTTTCAACCGGGCGACCCGTCTTGACGCCAGGGGTTTCGGCGTCGACTATGAACGCACAGAGAGCCTTGTGTCTCTGACTCGGGTCAAGACTGGCGAATACAGTGAAGTAGTCCGCATGAGGAGCATTTGTAATCCAGAACTTCGAGCCATTTAGAACGTAGTCCGAACCCTCCTTCTTCACTCTGGTCTGGATTCCTGCTACATCACTTCCCATTCCGGGCTCTGAACAGGCAAAGCTGACGAATTTGAGATCCTTAGTGAGCGGCTTGAGATACTTCTCCTTCTGTGCCTTATTGCCAGCGATTAGAATGGGCTCAGCTCCGAGAGTGTTGACGTAGATGCTTGTTGTCATCCCTGCACATCCGGCCGCCATCTCTTCGACCACTAAACACTGTTCTAACACTCCTAGACCTGGTCCCCCGAACTCCTTGGGAATGCCGAGGTTCATTAGACCAGACTCCCAGCATTTCCTGATGATTGGGAGTGGAAACTCGCCGGTCTTGTCATAGTAATGAGCATATGGAATCATGTACTCCTGGGCAAACTCACGGGCCCTATCTTGAAGCTCAAGTTGCGCCTTAGTCAGACTGAGATCGACCATTACGCTCCCTCATACTTTTCTGTGGTAGAAGGGGTAACAATATGCTGTATAAGGCCATTTCCCAAGAGGATCGGTGTGAAGTGAGCCTCAGTCCTGAGCTGTGATCTGACGGACCACCTCAGGCAGACTCCACTTGAGATTGAGCTCTAACGCACCGCTTTCGGGACCTGGACAGCGTCGTACGCACGTACGACAGGCGACACAGAGCCAAAGGTCCACGGCCACAGTTCCGAACCCAGGCGACTCCTTGTCTAGAACTATGTCTGCCACTGGCTTCTTTGCGGCAAGATTCCTCACTGTCCTATAGAAGAGGGCTCTATTGATAGGCAGTTTCTCAAGAGCGTCTTCAGAGAATTCAAAGAGATCTGAGGTCTGAATCAGCGGCTTGAGTTTGATGGCATCTTCCGGGCAGGATATCTCGCAGGACTTGCATCCAAGACACTTTGAATGATCCCACTCGACAGTGCCGAAACCTAGGAGTGGAGCGTAACCCATCATTGACCGGTATTCATCAAGAACTGATGGTACATCCACGTCCATCAGGTCATCCAATGTCACCTTGGGGCGAGTACTTGGAATTCTTGCCCGTGTACGGTATGCCAACGAAACAGCCGACTTGATGGTGTCTTCCACGCCCGTCAGTATAGGTTCACCCACTAAGGTTCCGGCTATGGCAATCTTGGCCAACTTGTCACGGCCTTTCGAGAAGGTTTCAAAGGCATTCGCTAGATTCCCAATGTCTTCAGCCTTGAAGTCCGCAAGAATCGATTTCAAACCGGATTTGGCCTCAGCCAGCTGAAGAGCAATGGTACTCACGGTTTCAATCACGACTTCTTCATCAGATGGCGTTCGCGGAACGTCATAGAGAATGTATCCATGGCTCTCGCCAGCCAGTGTGAGTAGCTCGTCCCGCTTCATACGCAAGAGATGCTGCAGAATGCGATCTTGAGGTATGTTGGTCTTCTCTGCCAAGTCCTTTGTTGTCATGGCTCCGAGTTCACGAATGAGTACTAGAATGGTCCCTCGTTCTAGCTCGCTGTCTAGGTATGTGGACATTATCTCCTCGTAGACATCTGGGTCCAGCTTCTCACCATATACATTGGTTCCAGACACTAAGTTGGGACCCTTTTCCAGTGCTATCTTCAGCCTGAATCTTGCAAATGCCTCCAGACCTGCTGAAACAAGCAGACGTAGGTCATCAGAAGTATCTGATGCCTGAGTACTCAGGAGGGCTTCCGTAGCGTTATCCATTG
>JBHLRV010000145.1:0-4864 GCA_048882205.1 Candidatus Thorarchaeota archaeon
ATCGCTGTCGTTTCTGTAAACCATCGCAGAAGGCAAGGATGTTCTTACCGAGGTCCTGAAAGTTATATCCCCCCTCTAGCAGTCCATAGCGACGGCCTTCACATCTCTCCATGGCGAAATCATGCACGAGCTCTCCAATCCTTCTGAAAGCGCCAGTCGAGAGATTAGACCCCCAGTCGCCTATGTACTGATCAAATCCGGCTGAGGCAACAATGATGTCAACATCCGGACTCACGTCGAGTGCCCTCGTAACGTCGGCCAAGTACTCCTCGTCACCGTGGCCCCTGGGATTGTGAATCACGAAGTCCTTGTCATGTCCTAGAATGTTGATATTGCCATCACCAGTGTGAAGGTCAAAATCGAGAATGAAAGCTGACTCTATTCGACCAGTTGCTCTCAGATGGAGTAGAGATACAGCTACATTGTTGAAGTAGCAGAAGCCCCAACAGCTATCCCAGGATGCATGATGTCCGGGCGGGCGAATCAGTCCAAAAGCAGGCTGACCTTTGACAGCTATCTCCGCTGTGAAAATCGCACCCCCAGCAGCGAGTGCTGACATCTCATATAATAGACTCCTACCTGCGAATCCGCTGTTTCTCTTTATTCTCTCAAGGTGGTCGGCCCCATGTGAACGCAAGATCTGTTCTTCTGTCGCCGGCACAGGCTCAACGAACTCATAATCAGGGTGCTTCCCTAGAATATCCACGGCAGTGTCCAATCGCCCAGGAGCTCCCGCCGGAGTACCGTCATAAGACTCCTTCATCAGGGGATGATAGACAATCTTCACGAAACATGCTCTAGAACTGGCGCCATATGTTTGTGTGGGTCAGTTATGACAAAAAGAGAAGTGAGCGGACGGGCTCGCAACCCGTCCGTTCTTCAGAATGGGGGGTGGACCAGATGCTTTGAGTCCACTCTAGCCGAAGAGGCTCCCGAGACCGGCTACCTCTTCCTCCTCCTTCTCTTCTTCTTCCTTCTTCTCCTCAGCGGCAGGTGCTGCCTGAGCAGCGCCACCAGCTGCGGGTGCTGCAGCAACTGCGACAGGCATTGCTGCACCCTTCAAAGCCTCATCAATGTCCACGCCCTTCAGGGCCGCAAGAAGTGCCTTGACTCTTCCCTTGTCAGCCTTCACACCTGCTGCGGTGAGCACGGCTTCCATATTCTTGGCGTTGACCTTCTGGCCTGCTTTGTGGAGCAGAAGAGCTGAATATACGTACTCCATATGTATCTACCTCGCTATTGTCTATTCAAACAGGCCACCAAGGCCTGCAACTTCTTCTTCTTCTCCCTCTTCTTCCTCTGGCTCATCCTGCTCTTCAGATGCATCTGTGGTGATTTCCGCAGATGCTGTCGCAGCAACAGGCTGAACTTGGCTAAGGACTTCCGAGGGTATTGCTTCTGGGTCTTTCTCGGAGACTGCTGATACGATTGTAAATGCCTCTGCATATGCCTTGGCCAAGAACTCTCCGAGCAGATCTGGCTCAAAGAAACCGACATCAAGAGCCAGACTTCTAGCTTCAATGTTGGCTTTCGCTACAATCATAGAAATGGTATCTTCGGTTGGGAATCCTGCGATGATTGAGAGGTTCACTGCAAACTGGTGACCTAGGAAAATCTGTTCGAACAGACCGTCCAAATCAATCTCTAGGCCTTCAGATGTTGTCACTGAGCCATCTGCAAAGGCTGCTATGAGCTTCAGCTGAAGCTCCATTGGCTCTATTCCCAGCCGCCCAAGCATCTGAGCCATTGCATTTGAGATGACATCACCTGCCTTCACTGCCACAGTGTCTTCGGTGATGTGTATGACCCCGCCTTTGACGCGTGACGGAATCTTGAGTCCAGCCAACTCACTAATGAAAGGGCCTGGAGCAACACCAGTGTTCATCGCTGGAACAATGATGTCATTGGGTGCCGTCTGACCACCTTTAGCTGGAGCCGCCGCCTTGTTCTCGCTCAAGAACTTGGTCAGCACGAAGGGGTCTTGATCACTGAAGATGAACGCAACGGGACCGCCGACATACTCGGCTAGCTGTTTGACACCCTTCTTCTTCGCAGACTCAAGGGCCCTTATCATGAGCGTGTTTCGAGCCATCTTAATCATAGCTGAGCCTCTGAGACTCTCTCTGATTCCTGCTAACTGCTTGGCGCCAACACCCTCCACATTCACGAGACCTATCATCTCGCTACCGTCGATCTGGGAGGCCAGCTCCACCACAGCATCGAGCTTCCATTGTGGAATCTTCTTCTCATAGACTGACATCTTCATCCTCTCTCCAGTGGCACTGCAATTGAAGGTCCCATTGTATTCTTAACTAGAACACTCCCCACACGATCAATCAGGCCTTTGCCGTCCACAAAGCTGAGAACCTCAACGATATTGTCAGCTATCTCTCTGTCACTCATATTGACATGACCCACTTTGACATGAAATGTCGGTGTGTTTCTCATCCTTATGCGTACTGTTCTTTGATATTGGTCAACAACAGGGCCCAAGTCTGCCTGAGGTGGAAATGGTCTTGGCATCTTACCCCTCGGGCCTAGTGCCTGACCTAGGTAGCGACCGACCAGAGGCATCGCATCTACAGCGGCAATGAAGAAGTCGAAGCCCTTGGCAAGTGCCTTTCGTTCCTTCTTCTCTTCACCCAGTTTTGGAATCTCTTCTTTCGACACAACCCGCTGAACACCAGCCGCTTGTGCCTTCTCAGCAAACTCACCATCGCCAAATGCACAGACTTTCGTGGGAGGATACATATTGTTGGGAAGTACAAGCTCCTGGTTCAATCTGTTCTCAGGCTTGGAAACATCCAGTTCCTTCTTCCTAAAGTTGACTGCCACGTCAAAGCTCTGTTCGAACTTGATCTTCCTCTTCTTTCCCTTGGCCCGTGCCTCTGCCACTGCTGCTTCAATAGGTTCAATCTTGAATGACATCGACTAGGCCTCCCTGAGCGGTTCGTCCAGCTGAGTGTCCCAGACGCCTTCTCGGACATCTTGCTGAAACTCCTTTGCTGACTTCTCCTCGATTGTTACTCCCATCGAAACGCAGGTTCCTGACACGATCAATACGGCACCTTTCAGGGTGAGTGCCGAGAGATCAGCCGCTTTTCCCTTGGCGATGGTCTTCAACTGGTCAATAGTGAGATTTCCGATGACCTCTGTGTTTGGCTCCCCGGAACCCTTCGGTTGACCTATCTCCTTGAGGATCAGGGCACTTGTAGGTGGAGTCCCAACTTCAACTTCGAAAGTCTTGTCCACAGGATTTACAGTGATCTTAACGGGAACCTTCAGGCCCACGAATGGCTGGGTCACCTCATTGATCTTCGTCACTACCTGGAAGATGTTGACACCAGTCGGGCCAAGAGCTGGTCCTATGGGTGGTCCTCCTGACGCTTTGCCGCCCTCTACCATCGCGTCAACTACTATTGGTTTTGTTTCACTCAAACTTGCTTCAACTCCTGATGCAGTGCTCTCGGCACATCTGTAGACATGCCTACTAGTGACGACCCACTGGCACAATCAGCATTCTGTCCAGCAAGGTCTACTGCATTCATAGTCACTTTCTTCACCCCAGACATGACGTCTCGCGTCTATGTCCGATTAAGGAGTTGGAAGTCCCCACGGGCAGAGTGTTTTAAGGCTTTTGGAGTGTGAGGAGTCTGAGATTTGACCAGAGATGCATCAATCTAAGGACGACAAATCAGAAGCAGCAGAACTGGACGAGGCAGACAATGAGCGCAAGCAGGAGTTCGCAATTCGAGCTGTCGAGATAATCCAGACTGTTGTCGAGGACTTGGACGAAAGAGGAAAGAGAATGTGGCGCAAGATGCTGGGGATTGATCCGGGGTTTCAGTCATGCGCCCAGAAAGAGTCGTCGTCCAACTCATCCCGTTCAGCAAATTCCTCATCTTCCTGAGCAGTTTCTTCAGCCTCTGCCTCTTCCCTGTGAGCTTTCTCAACAATCTTGGCAAAGTCTGCGTGTACTCTGATTGGGATTGTGTGAGGACTATCGAGCAATTCGAGAATCAGTTCTTCCTTGGCTGCATCTACCCTTGCTACCTTGGCACGCTCACCCTTGAACGGACCTGAGATGATCTCTACAACATCTCCCATGGATATGCCTTCTGCCGCGGGCTTGGGAACCAAGAACTTGTCTATCTCCTCGAAGCTTACCTTTCCTCCCACACGACCTCGAACGTGAGGGACGCCGGAGATGGCGATTTCTACGTCTCTGAACTCCAACGTTTCTAAGAATACATACCCACGAAGAGTCTCAGGAACAAGGATTGCCTTGACGCGTCCAAGCAGCTGATTCTGAGAAACAAGCTTTGGCCCTCCCGTCTTCTTTCGTTTCTTCTTGCAATTATCCATGTGTTCTTCTGTGGCCTCTCTAGAAGCGAATTGTTCCGAACAGAAAGGGCACTCCCAGACATCTGTTTCGCCAATTACGGCGGTTGTAATCAGATCGGTGACACCGCGTTCTTGACCTATAGTGGTCCTGACTGCATAGATACTGCTTCTTTGTTCCAAGTTGGAAGCCCCCTTGACATCCTATTGGGCCGAACGGCCGGATCTTAGATTGGCTGTTCTACTGTGCCCCAAGTGGCTGTGATCACTGTCATTACTACTTGGATTATGTAACTGAGCATTCCAACAAGGATCATTCCTAGAATGGTGATTCTCAAGCTAAGCCAGAGCTCCTTTCTGGCGGGTTTTGTGGCAAGCTTCAGTATCCGTCTGCTTTCTCTGATGAAGTCACCAATACCCAAGTTGTTTTCACATCCCTGTTCTAGAATGCATCAGTAATCTCAGAATCGACTGCTGTCAGTTTTAGTGTTCTTTTAACCCTTCCTGAAGGCCCAAGGATGCA
>JBHLRV010000146.1:0-4854 GCA_048882205.1 Candidatus Thorarchaeota archaeon
GGGCAACCACACCCACTTCTCTTCATAGAAACATCCAGCGTGACAGGGCAGGGAATCACTGAGCTACTGAACAACATAGTAGACCTTTGGCTAACCAATGAGAGGCCCAGTATGCCTGCCGTAGAGTCCCACACAGTATCGAACAGGGCAAAAGTGGAATGACTCAGTATACTGACGGGTTTTGTTTGATACCACATCTTATGAGGAGAGCCGCCCTTCCACATGATGATGACAGAGAATCATCCAGAAACTCAAAGAGCAAACGTCAGAGCAGTGCTGATTCCAAAGAACATGACACTCTTATGCCGTAGACGATACTCCAAGGTCATAACCACAATCAGATTGATTCACGAGTCCACTACCGCTAGGTGATTTGAATGATGGTGAATGTGAAGCTATACGCGGCTCTTCAGAAGTATGCACCCTCGGGGACTGATGTCGGTGAGGCGTTTTCTGTCGAGCTAGAGAGCGGAACCATCTTGGAGCTTATTGAAGAGCTGGGCATTGAGGAAGAGCTTGCAAGTATAGTCATGGTGAACGGTATCCAAGTGATAGATATGAACCACGCACTTCAGGTCGACGATCTTGTGGTAATCTTCCCTCCAATAGGTGGCGGCTGAAACACACTCCAATAGCTATCTGCAACAGATTCATATCACACGTTACCCAGTGAATCAATAGGTTAGGAGAGCTACGAAAATGACGCCTTCTGTCACCGATTTCGACGAGGCAATGTATCTCGATATCCTGAGAGAAGACCCTCCTCTGAAGCGGTATGTTTCAAGAGGTGACACAAGGGACTCAATCGACATAACTGGTCCCCACGAGGATGTTGACCGAGCAATATTCAGAGCCATTCGTTTTACGATGCAGGATGGCATTCCGCGATTCCAACCTGTTCTGGGTAGCGTCGGGATGGGTAAGACTCACCTATTCTGGGTACTGAAGGACCGTGAAGACTACTTCAGAAAAGGGAAGTTCCTGGCTGTATACGTGCCTTCGCCTCCGGCACCAGTACGCATCCCCTTGCATTTCCACGCATGCATAGTGGATGAGGCCGGAGAGGACATATTTGACCAGGCTGTCGACGCGCTAATGATCAGGTTTGGGGGACTGAGAGGTGTTAGCCACGAGATCTATGATTACACCTACGCGCTCGAACGTCTACTTGTCGACTATCCAGGAATCTCCGCCGATGTTGTGAAGGTCCTACTCCGGTACAGACTTGATCCAGCCAATCACGATCTCGCCCGACGGTGGCTTCTGGGAGATGCCTTGGACCAACGTGAGATTGAGAGGCTCGGTGTACGGACTATCCTCGAGGATGACGATGTGACAATGGCAACACTCAAGCTGCTTGCTGAAGGGTCAACAGTTCCCATCCTTCTCTTCATTGATGAGATGGAGGGCCCATACAACGCACATGGCGAAGCTGGCGAGCGTCAGTTCTTTGAGGTTCTGAAACGGTTATACAATGAATGCAGGAACATAGTACTCATTGCATCTAGTCTCACTGAGATCTGGGACAGAATCTACAGCCTTGCCGACGGTCCTACCAAGTCCAGGATGGAACGGCCTGTTCATCTGAAGCCCTTTACTCGGGAGGACGTTGCCGAGTTCATTCAGGAAACCATGAAGGAGTTCTGGAACGCTCAAAACATAGAGACCCCGCCTGATCTGGTATTTCCGTTTACGCAGGATGACATCGACGATATGTTCGAAGAGTCTAATGGTGTTCCTCGAGAGGCGATACGACATGCAATTTCCAAGCTGGATTCCATCTTGTTCGAGAAGCCTGAAGAACCGGTTGAGGAACAGCCGGACTATGTAGTCAAACTTACTCCCACCGTTCTGATTGGCACACTCATCAAGGCATTAGAGATAGCTGGGAAGGAATTCGACATAACGACTAAACTGGACGTAGAGGCAACAGAAAGGACGAAGGAGTCCACCTCGATAGTCAAAGTTTCGAAGGGCAAGATCAAGAAGAAGATAGCCCTGGACGTTCCCAATGTGAAGGACTGGGACAGAAGTGGTGGTATCGCGGCCTTCTATTCTGCGAGAAGACTCAAACAGATACTAGATGCGGAGGAGGCCGACATTGGGATGATTGCTGTCCCAGAAGGAACAGCTGGTACGAAATTTCAAGCTATAGAAGAAGAACTTGGGCCCAAGCTGATCGATGTGACGCTGACTAAGGCCTCGGGCGTTGCCCTTGTGGAAAGCACTCAGAAAGGTCATCTCAAGAAAGCCCAATCCCAAGTGTTCAATGATGTCTTGGATTGGCTCTGCGGCTAGTCAAGACTCCTAGCTGATTGATGTTGGCAAGCAGGCATGTGTGCTACTAAGAGGACTCTTGATCTTTCGAAGATGGCATCTGTTCTTTCTTGGGATCCTCGTCCTCTGTTGCCCCTCTGCATGCAATCTCTGGAATGACAATGATTGCTATGAAGACGGCGGCTATGAAGACAAGGCCTGGCGGAGACCGCAAGAATATGCTGACGTGACCAAGGTTTGGAATCCTCAAGACCATTACGCCTACAATCTCTTCGATTGTCCTATTTCCCAAGTCGTTGGCATGGTTGGCATCGCCGCGTGTGAAGAAGTAGTATACGTCATTAACGATCTGAATCTCAACAACTCGATGTACAATGGGCGCACTGGTATACCATTCGTCCTCGTACACGATGATGTCGCCCACGTGGATGTCCTGGGCTGCCCTTCCTTCAAGGACCAAGAGGTCTCCCACTTGAAGCGCAGGTACCATGGACTCAGTAGTGACGACAACCAGAGGTGAAGTGGTTCGCATTGCAACCATGAACAGTCCGTATCCACCGAGTGTTGCAATCACGACAATTGCGAGCACGATTACTGTCTTCACAGTTTCGGATCGTTGGCTCCATTTTAAGAGCTGGCGGGCCCGTTCCATCGCTGGTTCATCCTTGTATCGCGGACTCTGGTATTCTAATAAACGTGATGTACTCGGACCTGCGGCCTTGAACGTAACCTTAAACTGAACTACAGTAGGTTCAGCAACGAGGCCAAACCGGTGAGCAGTCTATGGGTCAAGACATGGAAGAGCACCCCACAGATTGACTGCGGTTTGTGTGGCTCCGCGACCTGTGCAGGTTTCGCACGGGCCCTGATTGTGGGACACCTTCAAGTGAATGACTGCCCGTTGCTTGAACTGCCCAAGAATGTGACACTTCGTGAGAGTCTAGAAACCTTAAGAGAACGAAGCCCAACGCTTGTGGCAAAACCAGCAGCCAAACTTCCTGAAGGGGGTGTCCTCTTCACGCGTCCCTGCAAGGACACTGATGAGAAGGTGATGGCAGAGCTCCGGGTCTTCAATGGCGTCCCAGAAGGCGAGCCACTTCGATTTGGTGTTTTCGATCCAGAACTACTTTGCGATCTGCTGGAGTGCACAGCCTCAAGGTTTCAGCTCGTCCGTTGCAGCCGAGACCTCGGCTATGCAAGAACTGAAGTCAACGACATGAGCATTACCTTCATCCAAGACGGTCGCATCAATATGAGGAGAGTCAGCAACCAAGAGGAAGTTCTGAAGTTGTTTCACCAACTCGAACGTTCCCTTCTGGGAGCCACGATCTGCAATTGTTGTGGCAATGACCTTCTGTCTGTCTTAACTGGATTCGCAGAACCGCGAGGCGACCAACACCCGGTTCTCAGTGCAGGGAGTAGTCTGAGCCTAGACCGCGCACTGGTGGATAATCCTCCCAGCAAAGACGAATTCAAGGCAATCTTTGGAGAAGAGTCTGATTCATGTGTAGCATCGCTTGAGGTAGTCTTTCATTCTCTTATCGAGGAGCTAGACCGAATCAGGAACGGCAATTCAGTCAGTGATCGCGTCTCTCCTGACTTCGCCAGAATCGTATGCGACCTGGTTGACTTGGCAGCGGGAACCACGGACAACCGTGCCGCGACGTGTGCGCTCATGGTACTGGCACTTCTTCGCGTCGCCAAGAGAGGTATTGCCGGTATTCTTGGACTCAGTGACCTTCTGACAGATATTCCTGAGAGTATCCGAATGGATATCCTCAAGCGACTCCATGCAATTGCAGACAGAAACAAGGACTTCTCGCGTGACTCCGTCGGAGGTCAAATCGAGGCAGTCGCGCATATGCTCCGCATTGAGAGAGCAGTCAGCCTTGTTTCGAAATGGGGCTGGTTGACCTAGGTAGCGAATTCACCGCTGAGCTTCAATCTCATTAGCTTGCTAGTCAGTCAATAGTCCATTTCTTTGTGGCCCTGTCAACTATTCCTTGGACTCTAGGATGGTCTGTCGCATCGATTCTCCATTCGTGCACCCATTCCCATTCTGCCTTCCTGCTAATTGCGTCTTGGAAGATTCTAAGATTCTGGCCAACCAGACGTGCGCATTTCATTGCCTGATGGTCGTCACACCTTACATCCGGGCATTCGGCCGAAGTAACGACGTACCAGAGTTCATCGCCCAGTTTCGAGGCTACGACAATTGCAGGACAAACGTCTATTCTTTCCCGGAATACGATTTGCTCCCCTTCGGACACCTCGGCCTTTTCAGGTATACTAGCACCATCGCGACCATACCATTCCTCTGAGTAATCATGAATGACTCTCGTAGTAGCTTCCCTTAGAAGCTTGAGATCCGCCTTCACAACAATCCCATCGCCGCGTAGACCCAATTTCTCGCTCATTGTCACTTCTCCGATAGACCTGCCCCACATTGATGCATACCTCCACTTTAGGTTTTGCAGAGCAGACATTCTGCTGAGCAGTACATATTCTTTCTCTCTCAGTACCTCTCACCTTAATAGAGGCATACTGTTCTGACAGTGGCCTCTATTAAGGTGAGAG
>JBHLRV010000147.1:0-4853 GCA_048882205.1 Candidatus Thorarchaeota archaeon
CATCAACTATGGCAAGATTGGGGGTGAGCTCGAAGCGATGCAAATGATAGCACAAAATGACCCCGCAGCCGTGGTTGTAATAGCTCTGAATCCGGTCAGAAGAACGCCGATGGAGTCCGTCAGCCCTCCTTCTCCTGAAGCCATTGGAAGGGTCATCACGGTAGCACGTCATGGGATGGAGAAGACACCCATACTCCTTGGTTGTGCACGGCCATTGGGGCAACACAAGGTGGACTCTGACAAGTATGCTGTCATGAGTGGAGCAAACGGAATTGCCTACATAAGTCAGGAAGGCGTTGATTTTGCCAATGATCGTGGTTTAAAGCCCGTTTTCAGTGATATTTGTTGTAGCCTTGCCTATCAGATGCTTATGTAGACATCACGCGAACAGCCCGAGCCGTGGCTTCATAGCCCAAGTCAAAGAACCACAGTCCTACTGCGCTTGGCAGGAAATCTGGCCATACTACGGCTAGAAGCAGGACTGCCAGTTTAAGGGCGAATCTGTAGCGAAAGAAGAGCGTCACCCAAGGACTATTCCCCCCTTCTGCCCAGTCATTTCCTCGCTCATCAAGAACTGCGGCCAATAAGAGGGCTGTCAAAAGTGCGAACCATTCGAGCCAACTTGTTATGACTGGAACTCCGATCACAATCAAGACAACACCAATCATCAAGAATCCCACGAGAAACTGTGGCCGGTTCACCTTGCCAGACAGGAGAACACCAATCACTATCGCCGTCAATAACACCAAATCCAATTCAGAAACAGTCATGATCAAACCGAAAAGCAGTCCTGACAGAGCCAGAGGTGCTGTTGCAAGAGTTGGCCTGCCTAGCTCATCAAGCAAGTCGTCCCCGAGTTTGAGTGTCAGACCAGCCAGGCAATATGACGTATAGTAGAGAAGCCACTCAAGCATCTAGAATCTCCTTCCAGAAAGTCCTCAAATCTCTGCGATATACCGGCGAGTCCGGGATGGAGGCTCCTCAGTCTAACTATGACTCGTCGCTGGACATTGCTGTCCTCAGATAGCCAATTGCATCATCGGAGCCTTGTCTGCATCAGTTGATTATCTGATAAAACTTAGTACCCAGCTATAGGAGTACTACCGAAGTCCCTATGGCTTGACCTGGGAGATTCGTTCGGAACTTTGCGCGAACAGCTCCGCCATTACCGTGAGGGCCAAGCACCTTTCCGAGGAACTCCCGTCCAGTTTCTGAAGTCCAACGCACCTTTCTGCCAACAAGAGTTGCAGCGTCTGCCCTTGTCTTGATGTCGTCAAACAAGAGAAGCACCTGATTCGGGTTCTGCAGGTGTTTGCCTCTCCGATAGCTTGTAACAACGCCCTTCAGACCTTTCTTGACTTCGGTTTTGGGCACAATGGTTTCCTCCAGTAGGATTCTCGTTCACGCCTTTGGGATGTCATATAAGAGTTACTGAACATCCCCTCTCGTCTGCGCTTATTCAATCTCCGGGCCTTTCTTGGGTCGGTCTATCTCTCTAGTTTCAGATAGGTGAGACTGTAGACGGTCTGCTATCATCCTGCTCTTTTCGATCAGCACATCTCTTACAGACCAACCAATTGTGTCTTGGCGGAGCGTGATCTTGAATAGTGCAAACCAGACTCGCCCGTCGGCATATGCTCCCGCTTGATAAAGTTCTTCCACCATCTGTTGAGCAAGTCCAACCTTGTCGTCCGCGTCCTTGAACTTGCTAATGACAATTCGTTCACGTTCGAGAATCCCTTTCACACGCCAAGTCATTTGGAGAGAGCTTGCAAGAGAGAGTATTGCCACGAACAACACGACGGGCATCAGAGGTATCAGCGCATGGAGGACTTCAGAAAACGCGAGGATGCCGATGATTGACCCAATGAGAATCACCTGAAAGAGTACCGTTTCTATCAGTACATTTCGAAGTTGAGCTATTCTCCAAGAGTAGTACCGCGAAAGAAACGACTTGGGTGGACGAAAATGCGTGATGTCATTGAGGTATTCGTTTCGTCCTCGACGTACGATGAATAGCAGTACCACCTGTAGAAAGAGTGCGTTAATGACCACCCAGAACGAATACACCTGGACAACACTCTGCATAGATGTAAGGCACTGCTCTGTAGATTTAAAGGCTATTGAACCGCGCGGAACGCAATACTTTCGCCTCTCTCTCCACACTTCTCTGGTTCCTTGGAACCTACTCCCGCGGCCCAAAAGGCTGAACCGCACATGAAGTCACTCTATTCATACTCGATTCGTTTTGGGCTACGCGGGTCTGGGTCAAGCCCTCCCGGTCGAATACCTGGGCCGGCGTCCCTTCTTATTCCCACAGAATGACTTATCTCAGGACCAAAGGCTCCCGATGTCAGTGGCTGCCATGAAACGCGTTCGTCACTTAGACCCAACCAGCCAGGACACTGTCTATGGCCTCTTGAAGGCCATGGAAGATGTCGGAGTCCTTGGAGCGGGTAGACTTGGAAGAGCTACCTCTATTGTCACACGAATGTTCAGCGACTCCGATTGCTTCAAATTCCTGTCTCTATCAGGTCCGATGGTTCCGGGTGGCTTGCGGAAGCTCATCAGTCAGCTAGTCAAGCTAGGGAAAGTGAACGCAATAGTCACTAGCGGTGCAAACATCGTACATGACTTAGTGGAGGCTTATGGCGGCGCCCATTTTCGGGTTCCTAGCGAAAGGAACGACCAGCAACTGAGGGAAGCAGGAATGGGTCGAATTGCGGACATCTACGTGGAGGAGAAGGACTTCGAAACCCTTGAAACGAGAATCTATGCCTTTCTTGATGCCATGCCTGAGGAGAACATGACAAGTCTGGCGCCCAGCGAGTTCCTGACACAGCTTGGACGCACCTTGACCGACGAGGAGTCAATAACATTTCAAGCGGCTCAGAAGAGCGTTCCCATTATCTCGCCTGGCCTAATGGACTCGATGCTGGGGCTTCACCTGTACACCTACAGCACGATGAAACGATTCAGCCTCGACTTCGTGAAGGACTTGAGAATCCTTGGAGAACTCGTGACTGAGGCGAAGAGGACAGGGGCCATAATGTTAGGTGGGGGGCTCACTAAGCACTTCACTATGGGATCCACAATTCTCAGAGGGGGTCTCGACATGGCGGTTCAAGTCACCCTCGATCGACCTGAGGGTGGTAGTCTAGGCGGCGCTCCACTTGTTGAGGGAGTTTCTTGGCAGAAGATGCAGACAGAGGCGAAATTTGAAACTGTGATTGGAGACGCCACCATTGTCTTTCCGCTAATGGTGATTGCTGCCCTGAATGCTCGATGACTAGTTCGGGAATCGGCAGGTTCTCCACGAAAAAGCACTCGGAATAGTCTACGAACGAGCCATCACAATCAATCCAATCAGAGCCAATAACGCACCCAGGTAGAGATGGTCCAACTGGACCCCAGCGATGACTATGGGTTCAAAGTCAGGTAGCCAATGGAGCCACTCTGTCCCGGGAACAAAGTCATGAAGATCGTCCACAAAGATTGCAGCTCCGATGACAAACATCAACGCTCCAGCTGCGAATCTACCACTGCCTCTCGAAATCTCAGTCACTCTCCTCTGTCACTTGTTACACGACGGTCCGTTCATGATGTAATCGTTCGGTTGGCTATCAATGATTCTGTTGGACCTTTAGGGTTGAATGACATTGCCGAAGACTTATCTTTGTCTGTGATTAACGAATGTTAACTGATTCATTGAGAGGCTATTCGATTGACACACAAGTATCCAGTACCGTACAAGGAAGACCAAGTGTACTTCCAATATGATGTTAAGGACTTCAATAGAGCCAAAAAGTTCTACGAGGAAGTCCTGGGATTTGAGAAGACCTGGGATGGCGGTGAGGAGGCCGGCTGGGTAGAGTTCGCTTTGCCTGTTGGTGGTGCAAGGGTGGGTCTCAATCTCAAGCGCGAGGGCGAGATAGACCGAGGTTCAGGGACTCTGACACTCGTAGTAGAGGATCTTGACGTGACAAAGAACTACTTTGGAGTCAAGGGCGTTGACGCAAGCGATATTGTGGACGTCCCAGACATGGTGTCATACTTCAATATCGAAGATACCGAAGGAAATCCGATTCAGGTCGTGTCTGATCCAAGAGTGAAAAGCGAGAAGCAGTAGCAAGTAGTGTGCAGGGGACATGCCCCTTCCGCCATATCTTACAGTTTCTTTATCACCTTCTCAGAGAAGATTCTGCTAGCCTCCACGTAGTCTTCACCTAATCCGGGAAACATCACCTGGAAGTAGTCAAAGCCAAGTTCAATGAAGTATTGAAATCGCTCTATGACCTCATCTGGGTTTCCAATCCATGAGCCTGGCAAACCGTCTTGATACCGTTCTCTAGCCTCTTCAATGGGCCGTCCAAATCCCTCTGATATTCTCTCAAAGAAGGCCTCCTTGTCATCATCAGACTCGGTGACAAGAACTCCTCCGTATGTCATTGCAAACAGGCTCTTACCGACCTCATCATAGTCCCGCCCCTCTGCTTCACAGTGTTTCTTCAAGACTTCAAGCTTGTGTTCCAATTCGGGTTTTGGGAATAGATTACAGTAGTCCGCATACTTGGCCACTGCTCTCAAGGTTCTCTTCTCACCATCGCCGCCTATCACGATTGGAGGCATTGGTCTTTGAACTGGCTTTGGTGCAGAGATTGCATTCTCTATCGTGTAATACTTGCCTTCAAAGCTCGCCTTCTCCTCTGTCCACAGGAGTTTGATGATTTGAATTGCCTCTTCCATCTGATCCATCCGTTCCCGAATAGAAGGGAATGGATAACCGTAGGCATCGTATTCAATCTCTTTCCACCCTGCCCCAAACCCAAAGAACAGTCTGCCGTTGGAGATCA
>JBHLRV010000148.1:0-4835 GCA_048882205.1 Candidatus Thorarchaeota archaeon
GCTATTCTGGCAGCGTAGTCAACGGCATAGAGTGACTTCTTTCCTCCCTTCTGCTCAACGGCCTCGCCACGAGGATAAGACCAGAGGATGATAGGCATCCCGAAGCGATCAGCTTCGGCCTTCACTCTCCTGAACTGATTCAAGTCTTCGACCTGCTTGGGACTACCAACGTAGAGAGTGTATCCGATGGCATCCGCTCCAAATCTGACAGCGTCCTCCACAGAGGCGGTCATCGGAGACAACGCGTGGGCATCGGACGGGATCTTTGTCTTCCCGTTTACTTTCAAAACAATCGGAACTCTGCCGGCATACTTTGCACCATACTTCTCTGCCAACCCGATATGGAGCGCAATACCGGAATAGCCGCCCTCGTCAGCTAGTCTGAACTGGAACTCAGGGTCCTCGCTTGGAGGATTTGGGAAAAACGATACTGGACCGTGCTCCATTCCTTGGTCTATCGGAAGAATCAACATGCGGCCGTTGCCGGGGCCATGCTCATACATGAGTCTGTGAAGCCTTGTTCTCTTCCCGATGCCAAGGTAGTCTAGGTCACCAAGATTCAACACCATTCTTTGTCAACCTCATGGCAGTGCCTGAAAAGTGAGTTACGAAGGGGGCTTTCAAGTCTTCCCAAGGGACGGTTTCTCTGCTCTGAAGACTAGGAAGAATGGAACGCGTCGTTCCCGTTCAAAGAAGTCGTCATCACTTAGTGGTCGAGGTTCTTCCATGTTTGTGATTTGAAACCCTTTGTCAATAAGCGAGCGAACGTAGGTGGATAAGGTCCGATGAAAGAAACTTATTGGCTCCGGGAACTTCTCGCCTTCTCGCGTTCTCCAATAGCGCTTGTACTCTCTTTCATCGAAATACCAGTCCGCCTTGAAGTACAGTCCCTCTCTTCTACCGGTTTTGGAAACCTTCTCACCCATCTCCCATGAGCCAGGTCCGTAGAAGTTGTATGCTGGATGGACGACTGAGAACACAAATATCCCACCAGAGCGCATCACTCTGAAGAGGTTTCTGAGGGCACTATCAAGGCATGGCACATTCAACAGGACGAGGTTGCAGAGGACAACATCAAAGTAGTCGTCAGGCAGACTACCGAGCTCACATATACTTCCGACTAGATACTCAATTCTAAGGGTCGCCTGACTTGGATGGTTTCTACATGCATTGATTAACTTGGATGAGATGTCAACACCAGATACTGTGGCCCCCTTCTCAGCATAATGTCGAGATAGATAGCCCTCTCCACATCCTGCGTCAAGCAGCTTCTTGCCACTTACATCACCCAAAAGTCCTTCGACACAGGGGTTCAGAATGTGCTGGTGATGTGGGGTTCCTTCTCCAGCAATAAGCCGAGCGAAAACTTCAGAGTTAGCCTCCCATTGCTTCTCTATCCGATCGACCATGGCACACATCGGAGCACGGTATCTAGTGAAGGTTTCGAATACAATCCTCCTCTAGCTCATTGTCTTTGTTCTGTCCCAGATTCTATCGAGAAGTTCTCCGATTTCTTTCAAGACCGGCTTCATTGCCTTCCATGAGTGGATTTCATAGTCTGAGAACATTGATCCTGCACATCCCACGCAATACCTAGCGTAAATGATTCAACCAATCCTACTATGATTCCAATCTCACTAGTTCTCTCATCAAAAGAAGAGGCCTGGATACCGCGTGGCCCCTTCCCATTTGTCTTTCAGCCTCTCCCTAAGTTGAGCTAATCCTGAGTTCAGATAACGGACGCAATCATCACAAGGAGATCTCCTCATCGGGTAGAATTTGCTTAGTCTGTGTAGACAGTTGGCACAGGTCTTCGCACTCGTTACTCCCACCTCCCCGTTTCTATTTTGGTGACTCACTCCTCAACGGGCACTCTGAGTTCCACTTGGCATGTTCAAGTGGCGAGCGCCTAGCATCGGCCACTCTGACGCTACCTTGCCAGCACTTTCCTCTATCCTCGGAAAAGGAATCCAAGTATCTCTGTATATCCAGATTTCAACAAGAGTCTTCGGAGAACCCGCACAGTCCGGAACCCGCCCCCTTAGAGTGTTTCTGTTTCTTGATAATCTGATTCTGTAACTGGCTGAGGTTCCGTCAGCCAAGGTAACTCCGCCTTTATAGCTGCCCGACTCGAGTCGATAGAACTCACTTACGTGCCTGGGAACGTAGAACTTGAGATAATGGCCTTCTCCCTTGGACAGTCTTGTTAGGAATCTTACGGGCACCTGACACTTCACCACTTTGAAACGCTCAGCGTGAAGGCATTTCGAAGAGCAGCATATTGTATCGAATGCAATCAGCTGATGTATATAATTGTATACGAAATGTATATAAATCTATCTACAAAAGTATACAAAGCACACGAAGGTTGCTGAATTCCATGACCAATGATACAATGATAAGAGTCCCCCGTGAACTGAAGACGCGCTATGAGGGTCTTGAAAAGCGGAATTCTTGGAGAGGGTTCCCTGCCTTTGTTAGAGAGGCAATCAGAATCTACCTTGAACATCACGAGGAGATTGACAGAATAGAAGGAAGCTAGCTCACTCGATCATATAGTTGAAGTTGGTAGACTCTGTGATAGCCATGGATGGAAGTAGGCTGACGCCCGATGAAACTCAGAAGGCCCTCAGCAACATGATCAAGCAAGGCGTTTCAGTACAGGTCAAGCTAACTCTCACGGAGAGCATCTTTCTCGTGGGTTTTGCTCTCATGCTGGGGGCTTCCAATACTGTTATCGGAATTCTTGCAGCAATTCCGTCCTTTGCTCAGCTTCTTCAGATCCCGTCTGTTTATCTGATTAAGAAGATTGGAAGTCGGAGGAAGTTGAATTTCACCACCCAGCTCGGAAACAGATTGGCCATTCTCTTGATGGCACTAATCCCATTCATTTCCGTTTCCGAGCTGGGACTTCTTCTTCTTGTTTCAACCGTAGCAATCCAAGCAGTTTTTGTTGCCATAGGCTCAGCAAGCTGGAACTCATGGTTGCGGGATCTTGTGCCAGAAGAACAGTTGGGACAGTTTTTCTCCAAGCGAATGGCCCTTGGTGGGGTTATGGCTGTGATCTCTTCTCTAGCTGGGGGCGCGTTCATTGGTCGATTGTCCAGTCTTGGATTCGGCATGTCAATGATGAGCTATTCAACGCTTTTCCTTGTAGCATTCTTGGCTGGCATGATTGCCCTCTACTATACATCCACGACTCCAGAGCCCAAGACTACAGTTACTGAAGCAGGCACCAGTTTCTTCAGGCTTGTGGCAAGACCTTTCCAGGACTTAAACTTCCGAAGCCTCTTGTGGTTCTCAGCTGCATGGACCTTCAGCACGGCTCTTGCTACCCCTTTCTTTGCTGTATACTTGCTCTCAAGGCTTGGACTTGGCATGCCTTTGGCCACAGCACTCACTGCTACGACGCAACTAGTCAGCATTCTCTTCTATAGATTCTGGGGACGATATTCCGATAGATTCAGCAACAAATCAGTTCTGCAAGTCGCAACGCCGATATTCTTGATAGGAACGTTTCTGTGGACGTTTACAAACATTGCAGGTGCTCTTTTACTTCTCATACCACTATTGTTCATCATCCATCTTCTTACAGGCTTCTCAGCCGCTGGTGTAGATCTCACTTCGGACACAATTGGCCTCAAGCTTGCCCCTAGAGGGGAATCTGCTGCATACCTGGCTGCCAGAGGAACAGTGATGGCAGTAGCAGGAACCATTGGTCCAATAGTAGGCGGCCTACTGGCCGATCTGTTCGCAGCCAGAGAGCTTTATTTCTCAATCACATTGACAGATCCTGGTGGCACGTTGGTCATCCATACCTATCATGTAATGGGGCTCGATTTCTTGTTCCTAATCTCAGTAGTCCTTGGGTTGTATTCACTGCATCGCCTATCCCTTGTACAAGAAGTCGGAGAGGTTGAAGAGAAGGTGGTTATCGAAGCGATTGCTGCTGAAACAAGAAGAAACGTGAAGACAATCTCCACTGTTGATGGTCTTCGGCAGACATTCCAAATACCAATCAAGACCACAAGAAGACTCGTGAAGAGAAGAAGGAGGGTCGCCACAAGAGAAAAGCCGCCATCAGGCTAATTCATACCTGAAGCACCATGGCTATTGCTCAGAATGAGTGGTGGACCGGGCGAGATTCGAACTCGCGACCTTTCGGACTTTCGATCCACCGGGCAAACCAGCAGGTTTGCGAACCGAACGATCTACCAGGCTGATCTACCGGCCCACGTCTTGCTGGAAAATCCAAGATGGATTTCTTAAAACCTTGTCTACTAGGCGGACTTGAAACTCAATCAGATCTCTATTCCGAATGCCTCAGAGAACTTCTCAATCTTGACGAACTCACTTAGAAACTCCCGACCCTTCTCGGTCAATACGTATACTCTGTTCCCGCCAACGTCGATTTCTTGGATTAGTTCTTTGTCAACGAGTTCATCAAGATACTGGGTAAGTCTGTCATGAGACAGATTGGCACTATAGAGGATCTTTGTCGGGCCTGCACCTTCCTCACCCTCACTCTGGATGGTGCGCATCATATCAGCAAGGATGCGCATCTTTGAACGATACGCCCTTTTCCTGCTCATTCCTCACGGCCTACCTTGACTAGCATGACCAAGAGCGCGAGAAATCCGAGAAGCTGGAGTGTTTGGCTAACGAGGTAGCCCTGACCTACTTCCCCGAATATTGCCGCTACGTGACTCAGTAGAAGTAGGAAGAAGCCTACCAAAACATAAAGTCCGAAACGGCTTCTAGTTGATGCATAGTTCATCAATGACTGAAGGACAACAACGACTAGTATAATCAAGGCCACTATCTCGAGGCTTGGG
>JBHLRV010000149.1:0-4826 GCA_048882205.1 Candidatus Thorarchaeota archaeon
GGTACTCGTAGTAGGCATCCAGAAGAACATCCAGGTCTACCACATGGCCTTGAGCGGGGCCTTCTGGTAGGGGATCTTCAAGCAGCCGGGGAGGTAGTGTGTCGTCTGCCCCAGTGAATCCTTCCCTCAGAATATATGCACGCGCGAGATTGTAGATTCTCTCGCCCGTCTTACGAAAGTCCTCAGCAGTGAAGTCATAGCCCATCAGAGTGGAGATCAACTTGGCCCAATCCTCGGCAGTGAGTACCATGCCCATGAACTTGCAGCCGCCAATGGAATCAAAGAAACCAAGAGCGTCTTCGAAGTTCTTGACAATCAGAGAGGTTTCAGGGATTTCCTTCAATGGGTCCCCTATGTCTGCATCTTCAACAATCATGAATGGCATGGCAAGGAAAGCAGGTCCTTCGATATACGCGGTTATGTGGTCTCCACCACGGTTGGCGACAGCATAGGCCAGCCCTGTCACCTTCGCCGCGCGGCTATCATAGCCAGGAAGCTCTAGCCCTTTAACATGCATTGCGAATCTCTCAGAACCCCCGCCGAGTCTTTTGGCCATCCTCATTGTACCCTCGGCCAGCGTGTCGCCGAAACCTTCTCGTCTTCCAATCTTGTGGACAATGTCGACGATCAGTTGTGCATTTCCCCAGGAGAAGTCCATTCCATCGACGTCCTCATCTTTCAAGATGCCTCTCTGGTAACACTCCATGGCAAACGCCACGGTGCTACCTGCGGAGATGGTGTCAATTCCATATTCATTACATAGGAAGTGAGCCAACGTAATCGCTTCTAGGTTGTCCACGCCGCACATTGTCCCAAAGGAGCTAATGGTTTCGTACTCAGGTCCCTCCCCCTTGCTCTTGAAAGGACCAGACTTGACCTCAGCAATCCTACCACAATGGATGGGACACGCAAAGCAAGGCTTTCGTTTCACGAGGATGTTCTCATTTATGGCAGTCCCATTGATCATATCTGCATTCTCGAAGACCCCGGTCTGCCAATTCCTCGTCGGTATTCCGCCCTTCACGTTGACAAGGTCAACCATTGTGGCTGTGCCGTAGACCTCGAGAGTCATCTTCAAGATGCTTTGGTTTACCCAGTCAAACCTCTGCTTTGCTTCTTTCCTATACGCGTCGGTATCAGCAATCGGTATTGTCATGGTTCCCTTCGATGCAATGGCCTTCAGGTTCTTTGACCCCATGACGGCGCCGACGCCGCACCGACCCGCCGCTCGACCCCAGTTCTCTTCATCGCAATCGTTCATGATAGCGGCGTACTTTACTAGATTCTCACCGCCTAGGCCGATGCAAGCGACATTGAATTTCGATCCATGCTTCTCCTTCAAGATACGTGTGGTCTCAGAAGTGTTCTTTCCCCATATCTCCGCTGCATCCCTAAGCTCTGCCTTTCCATCTTCCGTGAGCAGGTAGACAGGTTTCGGTGCCTTCCCCTCGAATATCACACCATCAAAACCTGAGCGCTTGAAATCCCTTCCCCAGAAGCCCGCTGAGTTCGCCTGACCCCACCCGTTGGTTAGCGGGGACTTCGTGACCACGCTGTATCGTCCAGTGCTGGGTGAGTGTGTCCCAGTCAGAGGGCCAGTCATGAAGATGAGTTTGTTCTCAGGGCCTAGCGGGTCTATTCCTTTCTCGGTTTCATCAAGAAGGATCTTGGTCGCTAGTCCCGCGCCTCCGATGTACTTCCTCAGTGTTTCCTCATCCGGGAACTCCTCGGTTATGGTGGAAGTTGTGAGATCGACTCGCAGGATCTTGCCCATGAAACCAAACATAGTGAGATAGACCTCGATTGCTCAGTAAGCGGTTCTATACGGTTTTATAAGCCTGATGTTCGCCCAAACACGGGAGGAGCTCAGATGAAGGTCAAGGTGAGGTTCTACGCGCATCTGCGTGACCTCGTCGGCAAGAAGGGCACTATGGAGCTGGACTTGGAAGAAGGTGCTACCATCTCCGAGCTTCTCAAAGAGCTACTCTTGGACTCGCAAGTCAGAGAAACTTTTCTTGACAAGAATCAGGAGATCAAGTCTGACATTACCATCCTGAAGAACGGCAGGGAGATAAAGTTCCTTTCAGGGATGGAGACTGGCCTTTCGTCGGGGGATGAGATATCGTTCTTTCCGGTTGTTGCCGGTGGTTGAAGCGCTCAGCATTGCGGGTCTTCCGATGACGTTCTCTTCCCACATTGCGCTAATTGTCGTTCAGTTCTTCTAGCTGCAATGAAGACGACCGAACGGTTTAAAGTGGGCGAGAATCCACGGCAGATTACAATGCCGAAATTCATGTCAGAAGAATGGTTGGATGTCTACAAGGAAGCACTCAACGCAAACGAGGCCTATGCCAAGGCCGCATCTTGGTGGACCGGAGATTTCGTCTTTGTTGTCAAGGCCGCCGGCAATTTGGACCGCGATGCTATGGCCTTTGTCGGCCTAAGCCACGGAAGGTGCACAGGTGTCAAGCCTGTTTCATCGGCGAATGAATACGAGGTTGTGAAACCTGGAGAGAGCGCAAGCAGCGAGGACAAGCTTACAGTGGAATACACCTATGAAGCCAGCTATGACACATGGGTGCAGATCTTGAATGGTGAATTGGACCCAATTCGTGCTCTTCTCAGCGGCCAGGCAAGGATAGAGGGGGACATGGCAAAGGTACTCAAGGCCACTGATGCCGCCAAAGAGCTGGTACGGACTGCCACCTTGATAGATACCGAGCTCTACTAAGCATGACTGGGTGGAATGCAATGGATGAAGCAGCACAAGAAACTCTGTTCTTGACATTCAGGGCTGTGATTGAAGATGTCATTGCCGATAAACGAAAAAATCCCAGGAACACGAAGAATCTCAACGAGTTCCAAGCCAGAGTCAACATAGGGCTGCATGCGGAGGACGACTTCATTCTGTGGGTGAACCTTGTTGCTGACGGCGGCGAATACGTACTCAACAAAGGAAAACTGGATGTCTACGACTTGGAGCTCATCGCTGATCCTGAGGACTTGATGTACTTTACCAACGGGCAATACTCCACTATCAAGATGATGACCACAAGAAACAGGTACGGTATGAGGAGGCTCCGCTACAAAGGAGGCACCACCGGTAGAAACCTGGGAAAGCTCTTGAAGCTACCTAGGATACTTGTCTTGGACAGATAGTAGAATCATCTCTGCTGGATCATTCAATCAACTGGCCACTTGGGTTTAGAGAGAACTTTTAGGTCGCAAATCCCACGTTGATGTTTGCTCAATATCGCGTGGCAACGACGCTAATAAGGAGGAGATTGAAACTTGAAGAAGTACGCCGTCCTGCTGCTGATGTTTCTAATGGTTCTCGGGTCAACCAATGGGCGAGTCAATGCAGTTGTATCTGAACACAGAACTCCCTCTTTTGTGCTCTCAGAAGTTCAGATGCCTGTGTACAAGCTTATCACGCCTGAGGTAAACGCTAGCTATGCGGCATCACTAGCTGATTCCCTATTTCTAATTCGAGCACCTGGTGTGGAAGAAGTGGAAGGACGCTACCTGGTGAACTCGGGGAACAAGTGCTTTGAGATCGACTCTCGGGACGGTTCAATCTGGTACGCAGACTATAGTCTGCTCTGGAATCTTTCCCTCGGGATTGAGGTGCCAGATCCTAGTGCCTCTCGACTCATTGCTGAAACCTTTCTCAACGAGAAGGGACTTCTTCCAGGGAGTGCAGTCTTCGCGAATATCGGGTCGGCCAACGCTACAGCCTATAATCCTGACTCTGGACAATCTCGTTCGAAGGTTCTCCAGTATCATGTGAACTACGAGTTCGTTCAAGGTGACATTCCCGTCACGGGTGAGGCCGCACAGATTTCTGTCATGATTGGTGAGGGCGGAACAATCGTTGCCGTGGATTGGAAATGGAGAGAGGTCGAATCCGCTGCATATGCCGAAGCGAACCTCATTGAATTCGATTCAATCCTCGATGTATATGGGATTCCCTTGAGTGAGGTAGTAGAACATCGGCTGGTTTACGATGTCGATGATGAAGAAGAGAACAACAATCTTCTGTTTCCTGTCTATGAGATCACACTTCTGGAAACTGACGATGACGGCTTCGATACAGAAATCCTATTGAAGTTTGACGCCACCGAGTTCGACCCACAGGTCGAGATTGTGGACCCCTCAAGTAGCATAACGGTTCGACCCGGTCACACCCTTACATTTGACTGCAATGTCATCTATGGGTCTCCTCCATATACTTACGAATGGAAATCAGATTTCGATGGTGTCTTGAGCACTGCGAAGACGTTCACCACTTCAACCCTCTCTGCTGTATTGAAGAAGGATGTGCCTGTACCTCATGCGATTTCGATTTCAGTCTGGGATTCAGAGGGAAGATGGACGAGGGATGTCGTCGCTGTCACAATTGACGAGAATGCTCCAATATCGTTGGATGTGACTGTCGTCCTAGTTGCCGGCGGTGCCGTAGTTGTACTTCTATCTTCATTCTACATCTTGAGGAGGAGAAGGGCTGGATTTGTGTTGATCCTTCTTCTGATGTTCCTCACGGCATTCATGTTCCTTCCTGCCACTTCAGCTAGTGGTGAATTGTCTACCTTCCACGAGTTCACACCCAGCGCCCCGACTGGTGCATATGACGATGGTGTCAAAGAAGTTGGCATTGAGTGGGTCGGTTTGACACACGGCAAACCACTGCCGAATACTGAAACGAACATAGAGGGCTTCTACAATTGGATGGGAATATGGGGAGGCTACAACAGAGAATTCAACTGGGGCGAGTACTCAGCCTGGGAAGAAGACTTCAAAGATGCGGCCTTCAGTGGTACTGACAC
>JBHLRV010000150.1:0-4805 GCA_048882205.1 Candidatus Thorarchaeota archaeon
TCTTGGTTTCATTGAGCATCAGTTGCTCTCTACACGAAGGACAAGCAGTCACAACTGTTGAGTTAGCCAGTCTCTCTCGGGCCTTTCTCAATTGCATCACAATGTCACTAAGGTCCGGATCCGTCATCCTCAGCAGTCCGCCGCCGCCACAGCAGCTCAGGTCCATCTCGCGATACTCCACTCCAAGCTTGTCAATAAGCGACCTTGGCTCCGTCTTTATGCCAAGGATTCTATGAAGTTCGCAGGGATCGTGGAATGCAAAGTCTTCCGTCTGTGCATACTTCGGTGCAGTTTCTAGCAGTCTGTCGAAGAACTGTGTGTGATGAAGAGGTTCGATTTCACCAAGCTTGTGATGCTCTCTCAACTGAATCAGACAGCCTGGACAGCAAGTCACTACATGTTTTGCCTGAGATTCCTGAATGACAGTCTTGTTGTGTTGGCGAAGCTCTTCTGCTCCTTTCTCATCTCCCATTAAATAGAGCGGATGGCCGCAGCAGTGTTCTTCAGCTCCCATGACGAGATAGTCAACTTCCAGTTTCTCGAGGGTTAGGAATAGTGACCTAAGAACATCAATCTGAGTTCCTCGAAACGACATCAAACATCCTAGGAATATCATGTTCTCTGCAGTCTTTCCCTTCTGATACAACCTGTCAGCTAGTCCGGGAATCTCATCCTCAAGCTCGTCTAACCAATAGATCGCGCGATCCTCCGGGTCGAGCCCGTAGATATTGGCGACATTGGCAAGAGCTTCCTTCAATGCATCTAGGTACTCGAACTCCTCGGGAGCGGTTTCCACTGCTTTTGCTCTCTGTTCATGCCAGATACGCAGCAAGTCCACATCCGATTCGCAGATCTCTGTACAGCGGCCGCACATACTACATTGAAAGAGTAGTCGTCTGAACTCCTTCGCGAGCTCTTCGTCCTCCTCAATCTGGTCCATCACCTGCAATAGGTACGCCTTTCCGCGTGGCGAGAACTGCTCTTCTCCAACAGCGTCGAAGAGAGGGCAGAACTTGACACATGAGCCGCATCTTACACACTTGTCGTAGGACATCTATTGTTCTCCGTTCTTGTTAGGTTCGGCTTCGCCGCACCGGCGTAATAATAGTCTTGCTGACAAATACGGCTTTGCACTGAAAAAGAGGAGGATTGCGGCGGGACGGTTCGCCGCAAGACTATGCCTCAGGTAGGTGGAGCCTTTGGAATATACCCATTCTCGTATAGAATCTCAGATGACGCACGCGCCGCTCTGATTATCTTCTCTGCGTGCTCGTATAGTTCCTTCTCCTCCCATTGCTTCCTTGCTATGCCCTGCTCCATGGCCTTCATTCCAACGGCGGTTGCTTCGAGTGGATAGAGCTCCCATTGATCCATAGTGGGAATGACCTTTCTCTCATTCGCCTCTTTTGCGCCCAAATCACAGAGCGCATGAGCAGCAGCTATGCACATCTCATCTGTGATTGTAGTCGCTCGAACGTCAAGCGTTCCTCTGAAGATTCCAGGGAATCCAAGTGAGTTGTTGATCTGATTGTCGAAATCACTTCGACCAGTGCCTACGATCCTCGCTCCGGCCTCCTTGGCGTCCCACGGCCATATCTCAGGGAGCGGATTTGCACAGGCATATACAATCGAGTCTGGCGCCATCCTTGAGATCCATTCCTTTTTCACTGTGCCGGGAACTGGTCTCGAGGCGGTTACCAGCACATCGATTCCTTCTATGACGTCACCGAGATTACCAGTCTTTCTTTCAGGGTTCGTCTTCTGTGCCAGGTCGTACTTGAAGAAGTCGTAGTCTTTGTGCTCTACAATGTCCTCGCGGTCAGCATAGATTGCGCCTTTGCTATCAACCATCACCACATTCTTGGGGTTGACGCCTGCGGAGAACATCAGATATGCAGTTCTTGTGTTGGCCGCGCCAACTCCCAGCAGAGCAACTGTGATGTTCTCGATGTCCTTCTTGACTACGTTGAGACCCCCAAACACGCCTGCGAGGACAACGGTTGCTGTACCCTGTGCGTCATCGTGCCATACTGGAATCTTGACCTCAGGGTCCTTCCTGAGCTCTTCGAGAACCTTGTAGCATTTTGGCTTGGCAATGTCCTCTAGATTGATGCCGCCAAAAGAAGGCTGGATGAGTTTCACCACTTCAATTATCTTGTCAGCATCCTTGGTGTCCACGCAGACTGGCCACGCGTCGACTCCACCAAGGTACTTGAAAAGAATGGACTTGCCCTCCATGACTGGGCCAGCACCATAAGGGCCGATGTCTCCCAGCCCGAGGACACGTGTCCCGTCACTAACGACGGCGACCATGTTGCCCTTGTTTGTGTGGTCGTATGCAGTTTCCTCGCTCTCCTTGATGGCTAGACAAGGCTTTGCTACACCAGGTGTATACCAAATTGCGAAGTCAGAGAAGTCTCGTACCGGCACTTTGCCAATACTCTGTATCTTCCCCTGGTAGAAGGGATGAAGGACCATCGCATCTTTTCCAGGCTTCTCTGCCTTTTTCTTGAGTTCTTCGACACTGAGTTTCTCTTCAGGCATTTCACATAGCCCCTTCGTTTCTGCAGACCGACCTAGCTTTGTCAGCCCCACGAGCACCGGGGCACATGTAGCTTCGATTTTAATCTATGCCTTCTAGACCATGACGTTCATTCTCAAGAGTAGACAGAGATTCTGAGTCTAAAGCTTCAGACCCCAATAACTCGCAATTTGGCTAGCGTGCTCGCTCGACC
The DNA here is from genome assembly GCA_048882205.1 of Candidatus Thorarchaeota archaeon. Classification (GTDB taxonomy): domain Archaea; phylum Asgardarchaeota; class Thorarchaeia; order Thorarchaeales; family Thorarchaeaceae; genus SMTZ1-83. Next base: position 2,736 of record JBHLRV010000150.1, read on the forward strand.
TTACTCTCTCAAGACCCTCTGATCCGCCGAAGATGGCCTCAATCTTGCCCTGTTCGTCTATTAGGAATGTTATACGTCTGACCCCCATCCCCACGATACCGAGGCGGCTGTAGACCCCATATAGCTTCGCGATTTCTAGGTCTTCATCCATCAAGATGTGAAATGGAAGATTGTGTTTGCTCCTGAAACTCTGATGGAGATCGGCTGAACCGCCAGAGATCCCGAAGATAGGAATCCCGGATCCCTCGAAGAGTTGGTAGCTGTCGCGGATTGAGCAAGCCTCCGCTGTGCAACCCGGTGTGAAGTCTCGAGGATAGAAGTACAGGACTAGCTTCCGTCCTCGATATGCGCTGAGTCTGAACTCTGTTCCGGTCTCGTCAGTTGTTTGGAAGTCGGGGGCCTCATCACCTATTCTAAGCATGTGGGCTCACCACTAGAGTTTCAGTCCCCAAAACTTGATGACTTGGTCAGCATGTTCCTTGGTCTTTACCTTCTCTAGCCCTTCTGGGCCGCCAAAGATCCCTTCCACCTTACCATCTTCGTCAATCAGGAATGTAGTCCTGACGATTCCCATGTACTCCTTTCCGTACATCTTCTTCTTCTGATATACGTCGTAGAGCTTGGCAATCTCGAATTCCTCGTCCATCAGCAGAGGGAACGGCAGGTCATTCTTCTCTCTGAAGCTCTGATGAGACTTTGCTGAACCTCCTGATACCCCAAAAACAGGAATCTCATTCTGTTGAAACAGTTCGTAGCTGTCCCTTATGGAACATGCCTCTGCTTTGCAGCCAGTCGTATGGTCCTTTGGATAGAAGTACAGGAAGACCTTCTTCCCTCTCAATTCGCTCAGCTTGAAGTCCTCTCCACTTTCGGTCGTGGTCTGGAAATCCGGAGCACTATCGCCTGTCTTTATCATCGTCTTTCTTTCTCCATTTAGGGTTAACAATAGTGAAAAACGTCTATGAGTCGTTTTAATGTGCTAATGAATGTTACTGTCTGTCTGAGAACGTAACCATTGGTTGAGCTTCTTCAGGAACGCTTAAAGAGTAGCCGCCAGTCATGACAGAGAGTCGGTGTGGAAATGACAGAGAGCCCCGTGAGATACAGACCACTCTTGCTCTACGCGATCCTCATTGTTATTCTCTTGGTAGGAAACACGATGGCTGGTTTGGCGATTGGCCTGAGTTATTTGCCTCTACCCTTCGATATCTGGGTGGTCACTCTGCTCTTTCTCGTTCTTCCAACACTATCGACCGCGGCTGCCTTTGCTGTCGGGTACAGAGCAAAGAAGGTAGCAGTTGACTATGACGCGCCTGAGTGGGACTATCAGCCAGCTCAGTTCTCAGTGGAGGACGTCCGGGATCTGGTACGTGCTCATCACCGCAAGTACGCGAGGCTCGAGTCAAGAAGCAACTATTGGTTCTTCCATCTCCCCATTATTACCATCATCCTCATCTACGCTTTGCCGTTCTACGTTGCTTTTCAGGATTCCAGCACACTTCCGATTGCACAACTCATACTCCCAATTGGACTCGCGTTGAACGGTATTGTGGCCGCAGTTGGAGCCTTTCTCGCAGCCTCCAACGAAGCATCAAAGGACTTCACACTACCCTTGATTCGAGAGGCCCTCTGGCTAGCAAGAGAGCAGTCTAAGGCAAAAGGCGTTTCACAGATTCGAGTGATTATGGACCGAGCCGAGGTTGGCGAGTTCAAGGTCTTTCAGAATCCTCGCGTAATCCTAAGGTTAGATGGCTTTGAGAACGAGGGTTACATAGAGTCGTGGTCTGAAGATCTAAAAGCAATCACAAGACTTCTCTGTCGGTTGCATGAAGCCGAGAATCACGGGCAGGTCATTTGGTGGTGGCAGTCCCACGACCGCAACTTCAGGAAGTACACGAGTTCGGATGACGAAGGATACTACGTTCGAACTCCAATCCCATCGCTGCTAAAGGAGCTTGGAGTTCGCGATGTAGTGGAAGTCACAGAGAATGCCGTGGCCATATTCTTGCTTGAAGTGGCCCTCTTGGAGGGTAGGAATGACAAGCTTCAGTCCCTTCTTTCAGAACTGGG
>JBHLRV010000151.1:0-4803 GCA_048882205.1 Candidatus Thorarchaeota archaeon
CATGCTTGCATACTCGGACACTGTGCGACTTGATCCAAGTCGAAGAGTTCTCTGCAGCAGACATGTGGTTCCAAACGCATTTGTCGTGGAGGCGAGTATGTTCACCACTGGCTCTGTACTCCGCTGGTTCCGAGACCAACTTGGCAGTGTTGAGATAGACATCGCCAAGAAACGAGGCGTCGACCCCTATGAAGTACTAACGGAAGGGGCCGCGGACATCCCTGCGGGAGCAGAGGGAGTCATCCATATTCCTCACTTTGTCGGTGCAGGTGCGCCACATTGGAACCCCCATGCAAGAGGAGTGTTTGCCGGCTTGGCCCTGGGACATACTAGAGCCCACATGCTACGCTCCATTCTAGAAGGGGTTTCCTACGAGATACGTACGAATCTAGAGGTAATGCGAGAACTTGAGATTCATACTGAGGAGATCAGAGTTACGGGCGGAGCTGCCAGGAGCGAAGTCTGGATGCAGATACAGGCTGACATCTTGGGAGTTCCAGTGATCAGAACAGAGATGGAGGAGGCAACCGCTCTCGGTGCCGCAATTCTCGCATGCAACGGAGTTGGCCTTTTCAAATCGGTGGCGCATGCGGCCGAAGAGATGGTGCGGCCTACAGAGCCTCTTGTACCCAACGAGAAACACCAGATCACATACGCGAGTGGGTTTGAAAGATACAAGCAACTCTACAGATCAATCTCAGGTATCAATTGGAGCTAGGATGCATACACGGCCAGCTTGTTCCCCTTGTCAAGCACCAGAATCTGAGTTTCTGGGTCTTCTGAGATCCACTGGTCAACGACTTGCTGGGGGTCCTCAACCTTCTCCAGATGGGCTGATTCAACGGTGTTTCTATCCAATTGCGTGTACATCTTGATGCCAGAAACGCGCTTTAGTAGCTCAGCAAACTTGAACGCCTTGTGTTCATACAAATGATATTTCCCGCTGATACTCCTTAACACATCATCTAGTGGGGCTTTCAACCTGTCGTAGAAGTTCTCCATTGCCGCCGGAGGTGCTACCCCATCCCTGCACTCTGCAAGGAAGAGAATCTCGCCTTTGTCAGTCACAGCATTCTTTGTCAGCTCAAGCCCTCTCTGGGCGTGATATAGACTCTTGTCCTGGGGATAGCCCCCGGGGGACACCACAATCCTCGATACTGACTTGACTGTGAAGCTGGCAGTTTCATCAAGGACCTCGATTCCTCGCGCGATGACAGGTTCTAGGCGTCCTGCATCTGCCCAGACCAGTCTGCTTCCACTTGAAATCACAGCGAGCGTGAAGACCCTTGCATTCCGTGTGATAATCTCAGTGGCCTCTCGCATGTCATCAGCCAATGGATTGTCACGTCGAGATTCATCAGGGTGAAACGGATGTCGCCCAAAGGTCGATTTCGGATTCAATGCCATAGAGTGATTTGCCTCAATGGTTCTGAATGCACAAATGCCCGGTAGGAAGTCCTTGAGAGGATTTGAGTAACCTGCGAAGTAATGCGCCTTCATGTCCGAAAGGGGCACATAGACATCATATCCCACTGCTACTGCATTTACGAGCAGTGGAGTACCCCTGGTAGTTTGGCCGAGGTGGACAGTTTCACTGGCTTGGCAATCATGGATGGCAATCTTGTAGGGTTCGAGGCCTGCGTCATTTGCTGTATGCGTCAACATGTTCACTATCTCGAGGTTTCCGGGGTGTTCGACTTCGTGAGACCCTGTGGTAATGACGAACAGCACTCTGTTTGCGTCGACAAGAAGAGGTGCCACTGCATTTGCCAGTTCACCATGTGGCGCGTCCCTTGTGTGGTCCGCGATCAACACACAGACACTCCTACCCTTCACAACGTCTGCAAGGTGCGGACCGTGTGGGTTGGCAAGGACACGTGCAAGTTCATTCTCCATGTCTGCCTTAGCGGCGAGCTCTTTAGGAACTATCTTACCAGACAGGTTCTCATCAGGAATATCAATCTCAACCTTGGAATCTCCATAGGTCAGGTCGACTTTCAACAGAGTGGCCTCATCACTAGTCATCACGGTGCCTGTAGAAAAGCATTGGCCCTGCTGCAGTTCAACATGCTTAAGTCTGAGCAATGTCGGTATCATGATTGCTGAGCGTGTTGGTGATGAGTCAAACAGAAGAACAGAAACGGTCTGGCCTTGCTGGGATGGGGCGATGGTTGGCAGTAGGGTCGGAACTTCCCTGTTCTGTAATAATCCTCCTCTACGTTGGCCAGTTCCTAGGATCATCCATGTGGGGCCCTGAAGGGGCTATACCAGGAGCCATTATTGGAGCACTCATCGGATTCGTGTTTGGCGTTTACAGTGTCTATGCCACAATTGGGTACTACGACCGACTGGAGAAAGCAAGTGTTGGTCGGCGAACCTACACTCCACTGCCTGAAGAGATCTATGAGGAGTTTGATCTCCCAGGGAAAGATGAAACAGACCAGGCTACCTAAGGAACTCGTCATCGTCGTCTGCATCTAGTACCTCTATGATTATCCTTGATGCACTGCGGCCAACACCAGCCACTATTATCTGGATGAGTAGGGCAATCACGAATCCTCCTAGCGCGAATCCAAACAACCTGAGTGATGTACTGCCAGCCGTAAATGGGATCAGGAAGTTCTGATCGACCAGATACCAGATGTAGAGTCCTGTTATGGCCATCAGAGCCACCAGCAAGCCATACATTATGACGACGGTCTTTACTCTGGGAGTATTGAATGGCACTCGCTCAATCCCGGGGCCTACAACTGCGTTCCCAATCCTTCTCGAGAAGCGGATGAACGCGCTGATTGCAGCTAAGAATATGACCAGAAAGAGGATGCTGATGATTAATAGCAAGAGTATCTGAAGGTCAGGGGCGAGTGAAAGAAACAGGTCACCAATCCCATAGGCTGTAAGTGAGCCCACCATCAGAATCACAGCTCCAATCTGAACCACAAAAGTGATTGTAGCTGAGTTTCTGAAGATGCTTCCCAAATCGAAGTACTCGTCTCTCCTAGGTGCCAATTCCCCACTATCTTCAGTCATGGCGACCAACTGGGTTGCAGGTGCTTCTTCGGTTATTTGAATCTTGTCTTGGCTGGCACGGTTCCTCGGCCAATGAACCAAATAGTCGAGATGGCAGGTTCTGGAATACGTTTCTGTTGAGAGTGAATCAGGGCAATCTGTAATTCTAGGGAAGTTCAGACTCATCATCTGACCGACCAACAACAAATGTCTTATGCAGGCATTTCGATAGCACTACCAATTCTGCAACAAAAAGTGGCATGAGTGAATATCTAATGGATCGTGACGAACTCACCAAGATGCTTGAGCATCAAATAGGAATCGAAGAGAAGGCCATCAAGGCATACGAAGATGCAATGGATATGATTGGCAACTTCGCGTTTCGACTCGTGTTTGAGGAGCTGTTGATGGACTCCAAGAAACACAAGAGGATATTCGAAGTCATCAAGGAAAGTCTAACCATTCCTGCATCAGAGTGGGATCTCGCTATGAGCCAGAGAATCGGGAAATATGTTTCTCCCATAGAACTCGAAAGACACATCAAACTAGAAGAGGGCATGATCAACACTCTGAAGAAACAAATCAAAACAATCAAGGACGAGACGATCCGAAGACTGCTTGAGCATGTTCTCGAAGATGAGAATCGTCACCATTCTGTTCTGAAAAAGCTGATCGCCCGGCTCTAGTAGAGTCAGACGCGTCTGCCAGCTGCGTTTGCGCTTGATTCTGGCAGAGGTCTAGTGTGATGAGTGACTACTTTTCTGCGCTCCTATGCATATACTTGACATAGATCTACGTGCCCTTGATGGAGTCATGTGGTCTTTGCAGAGGCCGGAATCGTACACCTTGGATTATTCGGCAATCTACTAGCTGACTCTTGGATTCAGCCTGGGTATGCTGCGTTCTGTAGGTTAGTGGCCCATCTGCTAGCGGTCGAAGAAGACACTCTTCCCGGTTGCTGACAGTGGAATACAGAGGATGATAGGACAATCAGGCATCAGCTTAAGACGGTTAGCTGCGGCGCCGGACCGATAGAAGACGCGGTTGTCCACATTGTGGATCTGCGCTGTCTTGACCGCGCTGCCTAACGCGATGCCTAGGTCAAGAGCCTTGATTGTACAGATTGGCCCCTCATAAGCAGTCCCTTGCTTCCTTTCTGCTTTGGAGAACTCAGCACATGTCTCATGGCCGCAGGCTCCACAGTTGATTCCCAATGTCTTGAACCCTTTCAGGCCAATGAGAACTAGTGCGGTCGATTGCTCCACGTTCTTTGCGTCTCGAACCCACAGATCCCCATGGGTTTCAGCCATTTCCATCATCTCTTTGGCTACGGCATCCTTGTCTTTCCCTGTGAGGATGACAGTTTCAATGTCGTCCTTGCCGGCCGCCTTGGGGGCGGTTCTGGCTGCGAGAAGCATAAGGCGCGCCACATCTACTACTGATTTATTCTCTTCGTCCTGACCTGAGATTCGCAATATAACACCTATGGATGAGTGTATACCTGCTACCTATAGTCTTTGCCGTTAGATTCGATACTGCGCAACGAGTTTCACTCAAACGGTCGTCCTAACTTCATGCACCAATCACTTCTTACATAGTCCCGCGTCTAAGATTCACTTCATTGACAACTTTTAGACATGCATAGATGAAATCATTGGTGGCTGTGGGGGTGTCTGATTTTCTACCGAGCCGGACGACAGCACCGTTCAGAGTTTCGATCTCAATCCTCTTCTGACTCTTCAAATCGCGATACATGGAAGGTCTCAAATCGGGGGCAAGACCGGATGAGAAAGT
>JBHLRV010000152.1:0-4791 GCA_048882205.1 Candidatus Thorarchaeota archaeon
GTTCAGAGTTGTAGGAGGCCACACTGACTGTTCTGCATATCTATATGTTGAGCCAGACCGAGTACTCTTGGGCGGAGACAACCTCGTAGCGGAGCATGCTAAGAACTCGACCTGTATGCTGGCTCTCCTCAAACCGAGCGGCGTTGAATTGCTCAAGCTCTTCGAAGACATTGGTCCTTCGAAGATCATCCCGGGACACGGCCCAGTTGTAGAAACTGACTACGTCCGAACATCAAGGGAGTGGTTCTCTGCGATGTTTGCCAAGCTCCGATCCATGAAGGACGCTGGGGTGGCGCTGGAAGATGCTGTCAATGACGCGCGTCTACACGAGTTTTTTGAACCTGAGAAACACACACAGTGGGACCGAATTCTGAGTGAATGGTATCAGATAGCTTAGGCCCCGTAATACACTCAAGAGTCGCAACATCACATGTTCTTGTGGACACCGGCTCGAAATATGCAAATGCTAAATAGAAAGTTAGTCAAGCAGGCCAGCCTATCAGTCTACTGCATTTTACAAGCCTGATTTCCAAGGGAAGGTATCTGGAATGGAAGAAGCAACAATCACCGAACTTCAGGAGAAAATGGAATCCGGAGAGCTTTCAGCCCGGAACATTGTAGAAGCATACCTTGGACGAATGGATGAACTCGACAAAGAGGGACCAAGACTCAATGCCATAATAGAGATCAACCCTGATGCTCTGTCGATTGCTGACGCTCTAGATGAGGAGCGGAAAGCCGAAGGCCCACGTGGCCTTCTTCACGGCATTCCCGTCGTCCTGAAAGACAATATTGACACTGCGGACCGAATGACGACTACTGCAGGTTCGCTAGCTCTTGAGGGATCAGTTCCTTCTCAGGATGCCTTCATTGTGAAGAGGCTCCGTGCGGCAGGTGCGATAATCCTTGGCAAGGCCAATCTCAGCGAGTGGGCCAATTTCAGATCGATGCACTCAACGAGTGGCTGGAGTAGTCGCGGAGGTTTGACACGCAATCCCTATGTCCTTGATCGTAATCCTTGTGGTTCTAGCTCTGGATCGGCGGTGGCTGTGGCAGCCAATCTATGCGCAGTGGCTGTGGGGACCGAAACCGATGGTTCAGTCATCTGTCCATCGCAGGCAAACTCTATTGTCGGGATAAAGCCCACACTAGGCCTCCTCAGCCGTTCGGGAATTGTTCCAATCGCGCATAGTCAGGATACTGCCGGTCCAATGGGGAGAACAGTCAGCGACGCAGCTATACTTCTTGGTGGGATGGTGGGTGTGGATCCAAAGGACCCTGTGACTGAGGAGAGTCGGGACAAGTTGCAGACCGACTACACACGATTCTTGGACCCGAATGGGCTGAATGGAGCCAGAATTGGCGTTGCGCGCAACTTCTTCGGCTTCAACGACAAAGTGGACAGGATAATGGAAGCTGCCATAGAAACGATGAAACAGCGGGGCGCAGAGATTGTCGACCCGGCGAATGTCGCTTCGGCTGAGAAACTCTGGGAAACTGAGTTTGAAGTGTTACTTTATGAGTTCAAAGCGGATCTCGATATCTACTTGAAGAAACTTAAACCTGAGGTTGTTGTGCGGTCTCTCAAAGATATCATAGAGTTCAATGATCAGAACCGCGAATCAGTCATGCCGTATTTTGGTCAAGACATTATGATCAAGGCGCAAGAGAAAGGCCCACTCACAAGCAAGGAGTACCTTGAAGCCTTAGAAACTAACCTTCTACTCTCACGAACAGAAGGAATTGATGCAACAATGGAAGAGCACCGACTGGATGCCGTTGTTGCACCATCTGGTGGGCCCGCGTGGATGACGGACCTGGTGAATGGGGACCATCACTCTGGTGGTAGCTCGTCACCTGCTGCGGTCGCTGGCTATCCTAACATAACTGTTCCAGCTGGTCATGTGTTTGGCCTACCGGTTGGCATCTCCTTCTTTGGTAGGGCATACAGTGAGCCAGTGTTGATCAAGCTGGCGTATGCCTTTGAACAGGCTACGAAAGTCAGAAAACCACCGGAGTATCTCCCAACTGTTGACTTGGGCAAATCGGATTAAGCCCTCTAGTTCTTAGTCCCTGGCAATTTGGCTATATGAACTGTCGACGGATCTCCGGCACCAAGAGGTAGAACAAGATTATCACACCAAGCGCAATTGCTGTACTGCTCGTTACACGGTCAACACTATACAGGATGCCAAAGAGAATGTTTCCGATATTCAAAATGAGCGCACCCCACCAGGACCACATTATCTGTTTCCTGAGGAACCATCCGACGACGAACATGACGATTCCAGTACCAATGAAGAGAAATCCAGAAAGGTCGAGAGATGATAGCCAAGGGAAACCTGTCAGAATATAGAAGAGCCCTGTGATGCCCATAAGAAGTGATAAGGCGTCAAGACCTGGATGTTTCTCTGCCAGTTGCCCGTCATTTGCTTCAGACTCGTACACCCAGATGCCTCGTCAATTCATATCTCTGGCAGCTTATAAGCTATCCACACTCTTTCTTTTCGTGTTTCCCAGAGAGGTCACCATTTACAACCTCTCTCAACAGTCCTCATCGAGCAACTAGTCTGGTTCACGAAACATCATTGCGTGAGTGGAGAATAAAGGAGGGTGGGAGTTCGAGAGGCGTTTGCGTCATGAACTCCCTAGGCATTAGACCTAGAAACCCTTTGCTCTCACGTGAAGTGAGATCTTACACCTGGCATAAGCAGGTAGATTACGAGTATGACACTCAGGCCAAGGCCAAGCAGGTTCATGAGATCAAAGATGTTCGAAGCTGTAAGACCTGCAACGATGCCCAGAAGGCCGATTATCAGGGTCCACATCCAGGCCCAGCCTTTCGTAGTCCAGATTCCATAGAACAGAATTAGTCCGATTACGCCTATCAGCAACGGGAAGAACGCCATGAACATTAGTAGTATGTCCAGCAACGTTCCCGTGCCGGCCATAAGCAACAACGCTCCAACTGCAATCCAGGATAAAGCGAATATCAACTCAATTATTGCAAGTATCAAAACGCCTGTTGGTTTACCAGACATATGTCTTTCCTCCGAACCACAACAGGGTTGTGGGTCTTCTAGCCCATATTTTAGGCACTAATAAGCAAACCTCAGACGAAAGATGAAGGCGCGAATTCGGTAGCGAGAAGGCTCCTGACTCCCATAGACAAAGATATCTGATATGCTTATTAGGTCGAGAAGGCCCGCGTAGTCGGAGGAGAGCATGTTTGACTAACGACCTTAGAAACAGATTGCTCAATCTTCTAGCTCGGGAATTCGAGTACACACAGGCCCTGCACTGTGAAAAGGAGGACATTGCCCGGAAGCTGGACCTGGGCGATATTGATGCAATCGACGATGCGCTACAGAGTCTGGAGCGGGACGGTTTCGTGAACTTATGGGTAGACCCTAGAGGGAAGATCAAGCTGGCCAAGATCACATGGCTTGGACTTAACCAGGTTGGTGACGTCAAGCTGCATTATGGCCTTGATCGCACAAGGGAGAGGTGATTAAGCATTGGAAGTATTGCCCTGGTGGACTGAGAAGAATCGACGTTTTGCTGAAGAAGTGCAAGAATTCGTGGACAATGAACTCCGGCCTCTAGGTGACAAGATGGACCACAACCAGGCCATGGAGGTTCAGTGGGACATAAGCAAATTCGTTGTGGACAAGGGATTCCACCCACTAGCTGTACTCGTGGAAGAAGAATTCGGGGGTAGAGAAGAGGGTTACACTGGCTACACTATCTTAAACGAAGAGTTCGGACGATGCTATCTCAACATCAATCCCCTATTGACAACAGTCTTTGGAGGGGGCCCAGTACATCTGTTCGGTTCACCTGAACAGAAGGACAAGTTTCTGACTCCTATGTTGAAAGGGGAGGCGTGGACTGCAATATGCGTGACTGAGCCTGATGTGGGAAACGATGCTTCCAATGTTCAGCTCAGCGCTGTCAAAGAGGGCGATGAATACGTCTTGAACGGGTGGAAGCGATTCATCACCCTTGGCTCAAAGGCCGACTATCTGATGACATACACACTCACTGATCCCTCTGCAGAGGCACAGGCCACCCACTCTCACCTATCGGCATTCCTGGTCCCGCGAGAATCGTCTGGGATTACTGTCGAGAAACTGAACGAGCTCACCGGAAGCGTCGAGATGTTCAACAGTGTCCTTCGTTTTCGCGACGTACGAGTGCCGGAAGAGAACATGATTCTCTTTGAAGGCGACGGATGGACGGTTATGACCTCAGGCCTGAACATTGAGCGTCTAGGAATTGCCGCCACAGTGGGCCAGGCTCGGATGCTGCTCGAAACTGCACGCGCCTATGGTCGCCGCAGAGTGCAGTTCGAAGCTCCAATATCAAGGTATCAGACAATACAGACTAGAATGGCTGACATGGCCATCAATCTGAAGCTGGCTCGTACCTACCTCTATGCGCTAGCGGCTCAGCTGGATAGTGGGACTGCAGACATGTTCCAGTTTGGCGTGGACGCCGCCATCTGCAAGATATTCTCCACTGACGCACTCATTGACATTGCGGAGGATGCACTGGTCATTCTCTCAGGCGATGGCTACACGGAAGAGTACCTCGCAGCATCCATTTTAAAGAATGCACTTCTCACCAAAGTCACTGGTGGTGGAAATGACATTCTAAAGCTCTTCATCGGAAGACAAGAATTCAAGAAGACTCCCGACCCCGGGCTGCTGCCCCGGGTACTCCGAGGAGTCGACCCCAAAGATCTCTAGGAAGTGGACAAGAGTGAGCTTCGAATGCATAAAGTATGAA
>JBHLRV010000153.1:0-4776 GCA_048882205.1 Candidatus Thorarchaeota archaeon
ACATCTTGATGATTTCTTCAGAGCCACCAGACATGTAGAACTCATCTAGGACTTCTTTTGGCAATTGATCGATTGCCTTGAGAGTAGTTTCACGGTCATAGCGCATTGGTACGTAGTCAGTAAGCGAGTAGAATTCCTTCCCAAACGGATGTTCATAACCAAGCCTTGCCCACTCGTTAGATGGGTACAACAGTGCAAATGCCTTTGCAGTCTTACTCTGCTTAAGCTGATCGCAGACCGACTCGTCTTCGTCTAGGATACACCAATTCCAGAGAGCAGCAGTGAAAGGGCCTCTCTTGTCAAGCTTCTTTCTGTGACTTTCGATCTTCTTCAGGCGGTCCGTATAATCGTTAGGCGAAAGAAGTGTCGGAATCCAACCATCACCAAACTCGGCTGTAAGGGCAAGCATCTTGGGACCCATGGCCGCAATCCAAATTGGCGGAGGTCTTTCTGGATCTAGTGGTCTTAGGGACATTACCGCATCCCTGAGCTTCCAAAACTTCCCGTCATAGCTGAAAGGTTCGTGCGACTGCCAGACTAGCTGGATTATCTCAAGGGCCTCTCTCAGTTTTCCGACCTGACCAGAGTATTTCAGTCCATACGGCTCAATATTCTCTATCTCTCCAGCACCAATCCCAAGGATTGCCCTTCCATTGCTGACATGATCTAGAGTGAGAAACGTTTGTGCCAGCAACACCGGATGTCGTCTTATGGGCTCTGTGACTGCTGAAACCAGCTTCACCCTTTCGGTCACGGAAGCACACGCTGCCATGATGGTTCCAAGCTCATAGTAAGTATGCGGAGACTGTTGCAAGAAGGAGAGAGGTGTGACATCAGGAACCCATACACTCTCAGGTATGAACCCCGCGAAATGGTCAGGAAACGCCATACTATCATAGCCAAGAGAGTCAATTGTTCTGGCGTTCTTAATTGCGTTCTCAAACGGTGGCAAGAACGGACCCGGGGCACCAATCTCCAAATCGTGTATGTCTGTCATCTATGCCCACTTCTCCGCAGAAAGAATGAGCGCATCTTTGACTCTCTTGAAGTCCTCAAGATGCATGAACTCGTCAACCCCATGGTAGTTATTGTCATCACGCAGCGTGCCATAGCATGCAGTTGGTATACCTACTTCAGTAAAGAAATGGCCATCATTTCCGCCCAAGTCAGCAGCTATCGGAATGTCAGGACTGACGGCCTCTTGGACTGCAGCATGAAATGTCTTGATGAATCGGTTTTCCGGGTCTGAGCTCCAACCATGTACACTCAGCTTGAATTCAACACTCGCCGCCACTCCTGTTTCCTCCCTTGCATTCTCCAAGAAGATCTCAATGTCTTTCTGTATGTCCTCAGGCTTCTCTTCTGGAATCAGCCGACAGTCAAAGGTTATCTCTGCCTTACCAGGGATGACATTGAACTTGCTCCCAGCCTCATACATTGTCATTGAGAATCTTCCCCATAGATTCCGATGGGGCGTTCCTGGTGGTGCAGGTAGTGCCGACTCAACCTTGCGTCTAACATCGGCATAGTCCAGCATCACTGTGAGTAAAGGGATAGACAGATGAATCGGATTGGCAAATGCAAAGGGATAGCCTGCGTGTCCCTGTTCCCCGTGGACTGTGATTGTGCCCGCAACCACGCCACTTGCTCCGATGCTCACATACTCGGGGCCAGAGTCCACAACAAGGCCGAAATCACCCCGAATCTTTGGCGAGCCATTGATGAGATAGTCGATACCTCCCTTCCCTCCGATTTCCTCGTTGGGTGAAATCAGAAGTTTCCAGTTTACTTTTGAGCTTCCTCGCTCGATTAGCTCCTTGGCTGCGCTAACACAGGCTACGATGTTGCCTTTATTGTCAGATGCACCACGCCCGTAGACCTTACCATCAGCAACTGACATATTGAAAGGAGGCTTCTTCCAACTCTCGACATCGCCTGCCGGAACAACATCGTAGTGGGTACATAGGAGGACTGTTTCCTTCGTTCCCACGTCCATAGTTGCTACGATATTCGGCTGGGGCTTCTCTTCGCTCATCGAGTCAAGAACCTCGACAGTAAGACCCACCTCTTCGCAGCATCTCTTGATAATCTCGGCACATTCGGCGTAGTTCTTCTTCTCGTCACTGTTGGTATCGAGCTCCACTATCTCGCGAAGGAAACTCTCTTCCCACTTGTCCATGAGCTTTCTCTCTCCCGGTGGCAGTTGTACCACATGTCTCCGCTATAGATTAGTATTGTGAATTCCTTCACTTCTGACAGGTTTGGCAGTAGTTCGTCTTGAAACGATTTGCAGTCACTTCGGACACACGTCCACCACAGAGTGGACAGACTCCGCCCCCTCTTCCGTGAATCATAAGGAAGTCCCTCCTTTCACTTCCTAGCTGACCAATGTCCCTGTCCGATATTACCTCCAAGACCCTCGACAGGACACTCTTCATAGATTGATATAGTCGCTGCACCTCCTCGTTGCTCAATGAACTGCGTTTTCGAAAAGGGAGGATGCCCGCATACAGCAAGATCTCGTCAGTGTATGCGTTTCCGATGCCCTTGACAAATCTCTGATTCCGCAGAACGTTCTTTATCTGCCCTCTGTGTCGACGAATCCTCTGGCTGAACACCTCGAGAGTGAGTTCTTGATCTAGCGCTGAAGGACCTCTACCGTCAAAACCTGCAATGCCTGAGTAGTCCCCCTTCGGAACTAGGTAGACGCGCCCCATTCTCTTCCTGTCGTAGTACCATAATGTGTAGTTCTCGGTTTCTACTGAGAACATATCAGACTTGATAGTAGTTCGAGGTCGTTGGACAAGCCGAAATCTGCCAGCAAGCATTGGATTCACGACAAGTTCATGGTTCTCGAGTTCCATCAAGATGAACTTCCCATCTGGCCTGAAGGCTCGAACTGACTCTCCTAGCGCCGCAGACTCGAAATGGTCCACAGGTTGTCCGTGAATCACCAAGTGATCATAGACCTTGACTCTTTGAATAACTTCACCAGGGAGTCTTTCATTGAGTCTTCGAGCAAGGACTTCAATCTCAGGCAGTTCAGGCACGACTGGACACCCTATTCAACTTGGCTCTAGCTTCCTGCCACCTATATGTCTTGAGTCAATACAGGCATTACTTAAGGCCACTATCCACAATTCGGGCCTTATGAAAGAGCCCACCGTTTTTCATATCATGAAGGGACGCCTCACGAGAATGTCGGATCCGGGGGCCTTCGGAAGGGGCGACTGCTATCTAGTTGATGCAGGTCCAAAGATCTACTTGTGGATAGGTCCCAACTCAACTGCAGATGAGAAGTTCCTGACTGCTGCGTCTGCAGTCTTCAAGGATACGGAAAGGAAAGGCCACGCAGACATAGATCGTATTGAGGGAGGCAATGAACCAGAAGAGTTCAAGGCCCTCTTTGACGACTTTCAATTGACTGACGAAGACACTGAAGGTATTCTCAGGAAAGTCCAGATGGAGAAGCATGAGTATAGGCTCTGGAGAGTCCATCACGAAGGTGACGAAACCTTCTTCGCTGAAGTCCCGGTTTCACGCGACTCCCTCAGGAGTGACGATGTGTATCTACTAGACACCTGGGAGGACATTTTCGTCTGGCGGGGCAGGGATGCTACGGCAAGAGAGAAGTTTGACGGAACCATGCTTGCCAGAAGATATGATGCAGAACGTGTTGGAGTCCAGGAGATAGAACTCATCGAAGACGGCGATGAACCAGCTGAGTTCTGGGACTCCTTTGACTAAATGGATACATCTCTAGACCAATCTGTAGTGACCAAGACGGGGTTCATAAAGGACCCCGCTCTGTTTCATCTTCCAGAGAGCCTCTGCCGCGACGTGTCGTTCGACAGCTGCTTCAGCTGCGATGTCCTCAAGAGTGGGTCCTAGCGATCCGGTCTTTCCAGTGTCTAGCTTCTTCAGGGCACGCAAGACTTTGGTATTGAACTTGTAGACCCGACTGTCCTTGCCCCAGTCCCGTTCAGTTTCGGACTTCAGGTGAGTAAGTTCCATGAACTCGTTCAATGCTGGCTCAAGAACTCGATTCCAAGACTGTTTGACGTTCTTCGTCTTTGTCCTATTCTCCCATGATGCCCTCGCAGTGGAACGAGCTAGACGAATAGCACTGAGAGGACGTCCTAGTGCGTCAGCGTCAAGTAGATGCCCTCGAGCAAGGGCCGAATCGTCAAGTCCGAAACTCTCCTTTAGACCTTCGAGTCTTCCCAGAACGTGCTTCGTTCCTGCATCTATAGCCCGCTGCGTAATCTCGGGAGCCAACATTTGATAGGTTATCGCAGACTTCAAGATCGGCAGCCTCAATTTAGAAGGGTTAGCAGTTTCTATCCAGAAGTCCTCTGACGTTAGAGCCAACGGAACATCGGGAAGGGCTGCTGTATTGGTATCTGTCAGTGCGCCAACCGAAACCTCCCTGAAACCCATATTGTCGCGTCGCTGAACACATAGGTCTTCCATCTTCTTGGTCACTTGTTGACCCACATCAAGTCGCCACAAACGAGGTGTCGAAACTCGGATGCCGTTAACTCGCCGCCTTTTCGGCCACCTACCTCTCAATGTTGGAGGTAACACTCTTCGTATGAATGTTAGAAGTCTTTTTACCTGTGATTTTGACGCCATGGCCTGTATTCCTGCTGTCAGCCCGCCGACAGCTTGATGAATAGGTGGACTCGACACGAAAAGCAGCGCGAAGACCCTCTTGCTGGCCTCTGCCATCCCGACGTTCTCGAAGAGCAGCGTTGAGATCTCTTTCAGACTCAA
>JBHLRV010000154.1:0-4774 GCA_048882205.1 Candidatus Thorarchaeota archaeon
GTATCTTGCATCTGCGGTCATAGTTAGAGCAGTCACGTGACCATCGTGACCATCAAGTGAATGGAGTAGGATACCCAGTTCGAAGTCCCAGATCCATATCAGGCCCTTGTCATCAGAAGCTGGCCTTGTCTTGGCCCCCACCACAAGGTGCCGCCCATCAGGCGAAACCACCATTGAGTAGATGCTCTCTGGATGATTCAACACTCGGAGCAACACACCGCTATCGATGTCCCAGATACGTGCTCTCCCATCGTCTCCGCCAGTAATGACATAGCGACTGTCTGGACTCACTGTGACTGCATTCACATGCGCCGAGTTGGGGGCAAGAGCACTGATTAGTGAGCCGGTATTGATGTCCCATATCTTCACTGCTAGGTCCATGGCTGCAATCGAGACTATCCTATTGGAGTCAGACATTGTGGCGATTCCATACACCGCGCCTCTGTGTCCAGTGAGTGTGTGCAGCAGCCTGCCTGACTGCAAGTCCCAAATTCGTACGGTGGCGTCCTGGCCACCTGAAACGACGTAGCGACTGTCAGGTGTGAAGGCTACAGACCAGACTGTAAACTCGTGTCCTTCAAAGACGCTATTGGGAACAAGCTCTTCTTCCAAATCGTAACACTCTCATGCCCTAGCGTAGTCAAACGCGGCCCTGTTGTTTGAATTCTAACGAATCCTAAGAAGAAAAGCATGCCGATTACGCAGAGAATACTGACAATGTACAGGCTGCTAGATTCAAGAAACTGAAGACAGGGGCGTAGAGGTGGCGATTAGGCCACCTCAAACCGCATCTGAATCTACTGAGTCATCACTTCAGCTTCAACTTCAGCTTCAGAAACTCCAATGCCAAAGTCAGCAGGCCTTCTGCTCTTTCGGATGGCCCAGATGGTTATGAGGCCAAGGACAAAGAGCGCGGCCAGTATCACCGTCGTAGCTTCAGTTGTGCCTGCATTGAGTTGGAGCTGCACAAGGAGAGGTGCCAGAATGAGGCTGAGCAGGTTGACGACCTTTATCATCGGATTCAGGGCAGGCCCTGCAGTGTCCTTGAGCGGGTCACCAATTGTATCACCCACGACTCCACACTTGTGACGTTCTGATCCCTTTCCCATGTTTGCCTCCGGATCGCACGGCTCGTCCTCAATTGCCTTCTTGGCGTTATCCCAAGCTCCACCCGCATTTGACATGAAGACTGCCAGAAGCTGGCCAGACACGATTATTCCTCCGAGAAATCCACCTAGTGCTGAAACCCCGAGAAGAACACCAACCATCATTGGTATCGAAACGCTAATTGCGGCCAAGGCGATGAGTTCCTTCTGTGCCGCTGTTGTAGAGATATCAACTGCCCGATCATAGTCTGGCGCTTTCGTACCCTCTAGGATACCAGGAATCCTGAACTGCCTGCGGACCTCCATTACCATCTCCCCGGCAGCTCGAGCAACGGCCTTGATGTTCAGAGCGGAGAACAGCCATGGAAGTGCTGCACCCAGAAGAACTCCAGAAAACACAAGTGGATCATCAAGGAAGATGTGCTCCAGGTGAAGTGGTCTAAGCGCTATAATGACATAGCTGTCGAAGAGGCTCACGGCCGCAATCACGGCCGAGGCGATGGCGACACCCTTGGTTATAGCTTTGGTGGTGTTCCCTACAGCGTCGAGCTCTGCCATCGTCTTCATGGCACCCTCGTCAAAGTCACCTGGTGACAGTTCCCCAATACCAGCTGCATTGTCACTGATAGGTCCATAGGAGTCCATCGCGACATTGTTGCCTGTGTGTGACAACATGCCAATACCGATCAATGCGATACCATATAGGGTCCACACAATGCCTTCGATGCCGGGCACGAACCACGGTGCAAGCGCGGCTGCAACAACAGGCAAGAACAAAGCGGCAGATATCCCGAATGTTGCCACTATCACAACCAAGGCTGCAACAGTCGACTCGTATCCAGCAACAAGACCTGAAAGGATGAATGTTGCATGACCAGTATCTGCCGACTTCACTATTTCCTGCACTGGAGGTTTCTTCAGTGACGTGAAGTAGCTAGTGATAGGATTGAACGACACTGCCAACAGGACACCGACGGCGACCAGGATGCCAAATCTCAGGTCTCCTACGTAGAACCAAGACAAGAGCATCGTTATGAAAATCGTGAATGCGCTAGATGCCTCATAGGACAGGAACATTGCCTTCTCAGCATATACTTCCCGTTTCCTCAGGAGCCTCGGCCAGACAGGAACCATGAAGGTGCCGATCATTGATGATATGACTCCAACCGCTCTCACAAAGAGCGGGAAGACGACAACAGCCAGAAGGCCACCAGGAAGTACAGGATAAAGGGCGCCTTGAAGCGTGTCGAGATAGAGCACAATTGCAAGAATCAATGCAGAAACGATAGTGACTTCGTATGATTCGAAGATGTCTGCAGCCATTCCTGCACAATCGCCAACATTATCTCCAACCAAGTCTGCAACGACTGCTGCATTTCTGGGGTCGTCCTCCGGAAGACCCTGTTCAACCTTTCCAACAAGATCTGCGCCGACATCAGCAGCCTTGGTGTATATTCCTCCGCCAACACGCATGAACAGTGCCAGAAGTGTACCTCCAAGACCGAAACCTAGGAGAGCATCCGGAGCCGCTATACCATAGATGATGAAGATTATAGTTCCACCCATCAAGCCCAAACCATCAGTCAGCATTCCAGTGAATGTGCCGCCACGGTAGGATATTGTTAAAGCTCGATTGTACCTGTCTTCGCCCTCGCGTGTTGCCTGAGCAACTCGTATATTGGATTCTACTGCGATTCTCATCCCAAGCTGTCCAACTATCAGAGAGAAGCTCGCACCAAGTACGAAGGCTAATGAACGTCCTAGTCCGACAATGAATCTGCCTCCGTCCGGGGTTCCGCCAAATAGGATCTCAGTGCCCCGCTCCGGTGTTGTCACGTATACGGTGAAGAAAAGAAGGAAGGACAGAACGGCCAAGATAGGTACAATTGACCTCAATTGTCTGTTGAGATACGATAGCGCACCCTCACGGATACCTTCCCATACCTTCTGCATTTGCTCAGTTCCTTTCGGGAGTACAAGTACCCCCTTTCTGAGCCACCATGCGTACACGAGACTGGCGATAGCTGCAAGGATAACGGCAAAAATCATGACCTTCTCGATAAGTAGCATGTTATTGAAGGTTTCAAACAACTGCATCTCACGAATCACCATTTGGTAGGTCTAGGCGTTTTTTCTCCCACAGGAGGATGATAGTCAACGTCCTAGTCTATTGTATGAAGTAGCCTTGGGCCAAAGAACAGTCCTCTTAAGGATTGCCTTATGATAGATTTCATAGCCCAAATGTCTGTTTGTTGTTTTCTCGGAGTCAATTGGAACTGGCCGCCATCTTTGGGCTAGTCTGCCTCAGACACTATTCGGTGATGTAGTCCGGGCTCAATGTTGCCCCCGCTGATGACAGCAACCACGGTCTTCTTCATAAAGCGCTCCGGATCTTCAAGGATTGGACCTATAGCTATGGCGCCGGCGCCTTCCACAACCTGTTTCTCATGTTCCCACAGCAAGCGGATGGCCGGTTTCACAGTTTCCTCTCGAACAAGATGAAATCCGTCCACATGCTTCAATATGATGTCAAAGGTCATTGCTCCGTCTTCGAGCCCCCCGAGTATTCCGTCAGCCAAAGTTTCACTCTCCTCAGGGTGAACGATTCTCCCAGCTTGCCAGGAGTCATGCATAGTTGAAACTCCAGAAACCTGAACTCCCACGATTTCGGTGGAGGGGCTTAGCGACTTCATGGCGACAGCAATGCCAGAAATAAGGCCTCCACCACCAACTGGAACAGTGAGCAGATCGACGTTGTCAGGGGTTTCAAGAATCTCAAGGCCTATTGTGCCCTGACCTGAGATGATTTCCACATCACTATATGGGGACACATATGTTAGTCCTTCCTCAGCAGCGATATCTCTTGCTCGGTGTTCGACCTCGTCGAACTCACCTTCCTGAATCACCTCAACATTGTATTCGCAAAGACGACTCAGCTTGGTTTCTGCCACGTTACTTGGGACAACAATCTTGGCCGGTATTCCAAGGTGCCTTGACGAGAATGCGACTCCTAGGGCGTGGTTCCCTGACGACGCAGTCGCTATACCTCTGAGGCGCTCCTCTGGTGACAGACTGCTCATTCGATTTAGGGCACCACGGAGCTTGAATGAGTTTGTTAGTTGTTGGTTCTCAAGCTTAAGATAGACCTCTCCATGACACATCTCACTCAAGAAGGCAGAACGAACTAGGGGCGTCTTCCTTACAACACCCGATATCCTCCCTTTGGCTTCCTTGATGGTTTCAAGAGTAACTTGTGTCATCCAGGTGGTTTCCTCCTGTTCTCCTAGCGACGAGCACTCAGAGTCCATTCACGTTGGAAGAGATGACTTTGATTCC
Organism: Candidatus Thorarchaeota archaeon; assembly: GCA_048882205.1. Classification (GTDB taxonomy): domain Archaea; phylum Asgardarchaeota; class Thorarchaeia; order Thorarchaeales; family Thorarchaeaceae; genus SMTZ1-83. Next base: position 4,443 of record JBHLRV010000154.1, read on the forward strand.
CACATCACTCTTATGGTGGCTCTGTGATCACAAGAATCAACTCCCGCGAAGAACAAGCCCAGAATGATTGCCAGACGGGAAAAACCCCAGGCGGGTGATCTGATATCTGCTTGGATTAATAGGCGAAGCAAACGATCTCTCTGAAAGCTGAAGGCGGAATATGATGTCGGACGAAACTCAGAATGAAGAGCAAGTTGTAGAGAAGAATCCGCACAACATCTGTATTTGGAGACCGAAGGAAGAGTGTGGCGGCTGCACGCTCAAGTATGAGGTCAATTGCGAGATTCACAGGAGGGACACCCTGATGTTTGGTGTGAGTGCCTTCATGTTCT
>JBHLRV010000155.1:0-4730 GCA_048882205.1 Candidatus Thorarchaeota archaeon
ACCTTGGTAGAACGTGGCAGAGATATCGAGATTCGAGTTGGAGCTCTTCCCACTTCGAAACATGAGCTTCAGGAAACAAATCTCTTGGTCAACTGCACGCCAGTTGGCATGAGAAACCACTCAATCAATGACACTCCGCTTGCAGGCTCTCTTCTCCGAGAGGAACTCATCGTCATGGATCTTGTGTACAATCCTTTGAGGACCCGGTTTCTGAAGGAAGCAAGGGAAGCTGGGTGCAAGACCATAGACGGTACTGGAATGTTAGTCCACCAAGGAGCCGCATCGCTTGAACTATGGACTGGAAGAGAACCACCAATAGAGGTCATGAGAGGTGTGGTACTTGAGGCCCTAGGGAGGAAGGCTTGATTGAAGAGTGCCAAGAAGAGAATCGCGTTGATTGGCTTCATGGGCACAGGCAAGACCACAGTTGGCAAGGCACTATCCGATGCCACTGGTCGCGACTTCATCGACACTGATTCGCTCATAGAGAAACGAGCAGGAAAGTCCATCCCACGCATATTCTCCGAGGATGGAGAGAAGTCATTCCGGGAACTTGAGTCCAAAGTGGTAAGAGAGGTTTGTGGACTTGAATCAGTTATAATCAGTTTTGGGGGAGGTGTGTTGCTTGACCCATCAAACGCCTCGGAAATTGCGGAGAATACAACAGTCGTTCTACTGAGATCCTCCGTTGACACTGTGATTTCAAGGACATCTTCTCACAACACACGACCTCTCTTGGATGCAACCACACAACCTCTGGAGGAGAGAGTCAAAGCACTTCTCGTTGACAGAGAAATGCTCTACACGGATGCCATGGACTTGGCCGTAGATACTGATTCGATGAGCGTAGGAGAAGTTGTTGCAGAAATCATCAGGAGGTTGAATCTTTGAGAGCCATTGTCAAGAGGTCTGTGATAGACGGCTCTATTGACTCACCTCCATCCAAAAGCTACACACATCGAGCCATAGTATGTGGGCTCCTGTCAACGGGAACCACCCTCATTAGAAACCCTCTCTTCTGTGATGACACTGAGGTCACATTGCGCCTCTCTGAAATGATGGGTGCCAAGATAGACCAAGGAAAGGACCTCAAGATCTCCGGTCCCGATGAACTCCAGGCTCCAGCATCAGAGATGGACTGTCGCGGATCGGGTACCACATTAAGGATCTTCACTGCGCTATCTAGTCTGGCAAATGGCAGGTGTGTGCTGACAGGCGACGAGACCCTTCGAAGGCGGCCAATTGAGGCGTTGCTCGCAGCACTCAGGCAGTTAGGCATTGATGCGGATTCAATAGGTGCTAATGGCAGACCTCCGGTAGTGGTCCATGGCGGTGAAATCATCGGCGGCGTTGTCAAGATACCAGGAAATGTGACATCGCAATACATCACCGGGCTACTATACGCATGTTCAAGAGCCCCGAACGACACAAAGATTGAGATCACGACTGTTCTAGAATCTCGTCCGTATGTTGAGATGACTCTCGAAGTCATGGAGGAGTTCGGTGTTCTTGCGGAACCATCTGATGACTGGAACCACATCAACATCGCCGGCGATCAAGAGTACCAATCATCAGAGTATAGAGTGCAAGGCGACTATTCTTCGGCAGCCTTCTTGATGGCTGCTGGGGGACTGACGGGAAGGGCAAATGTGAAAGGTCTGGGAGTGGACACGGTTCAAGGGGATGCTGACATCGCTCCAATCCTCCAAGGTATGGGTTCCTCTGTAGAGCTGACCGGTAACGGTCTTTCCATAAGTAAGGGCGAGCTCTTTGCTGTTGACATTGATGTGTCGAACACTCCCGACCTGGCACCAGTGCTAGCAGTCTTGGCGACACAAGCCAAGGGAATCACGAAACTCTTCAATGGAACAAGACTGCGGCTTAAAGAGAGTGACCGAATCGCGACGACGACTCTTGAGCTCAGGAAGATGGGTGCATCAATCCAGGAATACGAAGATGGTATAACCATCAGCGGACCGACTCCTCTGAGAGGCGCAGTAGTGAATCCTCACGACGATCATCGTGTAGCAATGGCATGCATGGTAGCAGGATTGGTTGCAGACGGTACTACTGTGGTGGAGAACGCTGAATGCATCACTAAGAGCTATCCAAACTTCATCAAGGACATTCAATCCATTGGAGCTCAGATAGAGCTCGATCATAACAACAGTACAAGAGGAGGCAAGAAATGACGTTCACACTTGGGAAAGACTTCAAGATACACGTGTTTGGTGAGAGTCACGGGAAAGGTATCGGGGTCATGGTTGAGGGATGTCCACCTGGACTCACTATCGACAAGGCTCAGATACAGATGGAGCTGGATAGGCGCCGTCCTGGGAGCGGACACCTAGTTTCATCACGAGCCGAGAGTGATATCGTAGACATACGAAGCGGAGTGTTCAACGGAAAGGCGACAGGAGCCCCAATAACAATGACAATTCCCAATGTAGATGTAGATTCCTCTTCGTATGAAGAGATTCGAAACACCCCTCGGCCAGGTCATTCAGACTACACTGCCAAAATCAAGTATGATGGATACAATGACTATCGAGGAGGAGGATTCTTCTCAGGAAGGATGACGGCTGCATTCGTCATGGCTGGAAGCCTCGCAAGACTTGCTCTAGCGAATATTGGCATCGAGGTCTTGGCTCACACAGTTCAGATTGGCTCAGTGACGACAGGAGTAGAGGTCTCGAATGAGGAGATTAGGAGCAATGTCTATTCCAACAGCGTTCGGTGTGCTGATATTGAAGCAGCGTGGCAGATGCAAGAAGAGATAGCCAGAGTGAAGAGTGAGGGGGACTCGATCGGCGGCGTTGTTGAAAACCTAGTTCTTGGGATTCCTGCGGGCTTAGGTGAGCCCATCTTTGATTCAGTGGAGAGTGTCATTAGTCATGCCATGTTTAGTATACCGGGCGCAAAAGGAATAGAGTTCGGGTCGGGCTTCCGCGGAGCCTCGTTGAGGGGATCAGAGAACAACGACTCGCCCACAATTGAAGATGGGAGGTTGGTGTGGAGTAAGAACGATGCTGGAGGTGTTCTAGGAGGCATTACCAATGGAGCACCAGTGGTCTTTAGGGTGGCCTTCAAACCAACACCAACTATATCGAAGGAGCAGTACACAGTCGACATTGAGAAGATGAAGAAAACGCCCATTCGTGTTAAAGGGCGCCATGATCCATGTATAGTTCCCCGGGCAGTACCCGTCGTTGAAGGTCTGACGGCGGTTGTAATAGCAGACCTGGTGAAGAGAAACTCGGCTGAGCTATAGTCATAGGTCGCTTTGAGTCTTGAAGTCCCCTGGGACTCCGTAGCTGGTTTTGGGGCATGCATCTAATGTCCACCAAGCTTATCTTGTTTGAAGAGAACATTAATTGTCCTTTTAGGAGGCAAAGAGATGGAAGTTAAGAAACGAGATGGATCAACTGAGGCATTCATGCCAGAGAAGGTAGTTGTCAGTGCGGTCAAGAGTGGTGCCTCTTATGACACGGCTCGAGAGATAGCGAGTTCTCTATCTTCTCGTACGGAGAAGACCATAGAGAGCTCTGAGATTCGTGAATATGTTCTTACTGAGCTCAGGTCGAGAGGTGCTTCTTCAGCAGCGGACAGCTGGGAATCCTACGATCGCGAGCGCAAGAAACGAACCTAGACGATTACTTTGGGTCGAGTGAACAACCAGAGATTGGTTCCACCGCTGAAGAGTCCATAAAGCAAGCATCTGACTTGCCGTGATCTTCGGCAGAAGAATCTAAGAACCCTATCATACACTGGTTAGTGCAGCGCTAGCGGTGAATCCTGAATCTGCTAGACGCCTAAGATGTAGAATGTCACATAGAAGAACGTCCCAAAGAAGACTGGCACTATCCAAAGGACGAAAGCGATGCGCATCGTCCGACGATTGCCGCAGCGGAGCGACTCACCCTTTCTCGTTTCCATTAGAAACCTGAAGCTGAATAGAAGGCCGAATAGAATCGCTAGAGTTCCTATGGCAGAGTGGCCAATGATGGTAACAGGGAAGACTCCAAGATTGTCTGTCAGTGACGCCCCATGACCAAGAGCACAGTGATGAGATTCACTAAGGTTGCCACAACCATGAGGCGTCCGTGAGTTACGAGTTCCTGCCTCTTGATGTAGCCCAACACGAGAATTACAAAGATTATCCATTGTATGACGAGATTAAGATCTATGATGACATCAGCAACATTACCGAAGACTCCCATAGCATCAACCCAAAGTTTGGATTGTACCCCGCCATGCAAGTGCTTTGACCGGTAGTGGCCACGTATTTCGACCAAGGTCTTGAAATGTGATTCTGGAACTCTCCCAACTAGTTGAGCCATTTGAACGAGAAGACCATCGACTACGACTCTATATCAAAGATCTATGATCAAGTCCGCGAGGGTGAGCCCGAGATGGTCTACCACATTCTTCATGTGAAGACTCCATCGTCGGAATCCATGGTTCTGGATGTAGGATGCGGAACGGGAAACAACACGCTTCTCTTTCAGCGAGCCACTAAGGCAAGGTTGTATGGACTAGATCCCTCCTTCGGTATGCTCAAAGAGGCCGTAGGGAAGGCACCAGAAGTTGAGTTTGTGCAAGCGACTGCAGAGTCAATTCCGTTCCCTGAAGGGTCGTTCGACATGCTCTACATGACAGAGGTGGTTCATCACTTGTTGAGCCTGGAATGGGCACTACTGGATATGCAGCGAGTATTGAAGCCTGGTGGC